>NZ_KB850179.1:1572641-1573182 GCF_000369745.1 Acinetobacter sp. CIP 64.7
TCTAAACTAAGTGGTACAGAAACAATTCTAGGCATGTGTGAACATCTGTTAACTAAAAAAACCTTTTCGCATCATTAGTTATTTTTGTCAACTTATTCAAGCAGAATAATTCTAATCAAGAATCAAGTTGATTTTTTTAATTTAAAAATATTAATAATGAATAAATAGTTTATCAGAAGAAGGATTTCTTATTTATTAAATATGATTTCTATATAAAGAGTTATTAAGCCTAAATTCTACTAATAATCTTTGTGAAAAATTCAAGTGAAAATATCTAAATTATTTTGAGTCTTTAATTTTTAAAAATTTAAAATTTAAACTGAACTAAATAGTTGAAATGAAATAATTTATTTATTAATTAAGTATTTATAAAGCTTATTTGAATAATAAAGTTATTTATTCGGTTATATTTAAATTAATAACTATATTTAATTTTACTAAGTTGTCATTAAAAAGTAAACATGTATTCTTTTCCGAATTGGTTTGATACTTTCTCCACCCATTGCTCTATTTTGTCAGCTGTCATGACTTGAAAATCTCG
>NZ_KB850179.1:1903198-1908843 GCF_000369745.1 Acinetobacter sp. CIP 64.7
GTGCCATAAAATACTCCATATATTGATGTTTATAACATCATTTGAGGAGCAGAATATCACTTATAGGAGTTGTTCAAATTTACGGATCCATCTCTAAGCACCACTAAAACCTTTGCAGTCTGAAAGAAAATACTGTGTGAAATGACTTTTCAGATCACTCAAATAAGGCATCATATCTTCATGGAAAACAATTCGTGCCACGACATTATCATCGCTATTTACAACGATTGGCAGGCTATCTAAAAGATTATGCAGTCTAAGTGCATTAATAAATTCTTCGTCATTCTTGGCATCAGGATATTGCTTTTTTAAGCGTTCAAAAGTTTCGCTTTTAAAGTGCAATACATTGTGAAGCCAATGCGTTTCCAAGTCACCAATAGGTGTTTCTATTATTACTGTTCTTTTGATTAAATCACTACAAGCAGAACGAATCTCACGAGCCACATTCTTAGGTTCTACCCCCAGCTTAATAAAGTCCTCTTTGGTCACATAGTAAGGCGTTTTATGGTCGATAGGTTCATTCTTGGGCATTTTGGATATAGCGCAGTAAATTAAGCGCAATTCATTTGTGGTAAGTCGGTAAGAAGCTCTGATCAGCTTATTGTCCATCACGATTAAATCACTATTCACTTTTATACATTACCTTATAATTATGACATAGTTTTATATTGTCATACTATGACAAGTTTGTAAATGTCATAAAAGTGCGTCAATCTGTCATAGTTAGTGCGTCAATCTGTCATAGTTGTGCGTCAATCTGTCATAGTTGTGCGTCAATCTGTCATAGTTACCCCCGTCAAAGCCACGTAGAGCAAGGCATAGCGAGGAGCTAAAAATATTTAAAAATATTAAAAAATATTAAAAAAAGAAAAAATTTAAAAAAACCTGTGGATAACTGCCCTATGTACTCGCTTTGCTCGTACTTTTTGACCTCGCTTTGCTCGGTCGTGGGGGCAGTTATTTTCTAATCCTGTTTGTGACTTCAAAAAGCAAAAGCGACTATGGATTCGCTTCGCTCATAGTTTTTTCACTCGCTTCGCTCGGTCTAGGTGCTAATGTCTGCATGGAAATATGAGTTTTCTAGGATTCAAGGCACTTAAAAACGGTTTTTCAGGGAGTCTAGGCGCAACTTTTCGTTGTGTCGCTCGTAGACACTCGCTAATAAAATATTGATATTGTTTAAATATTCTTAATTAAAAGACAAAAAGGATAGATTTAACGACCCTTATCGTTGTCTTGTTCTAAAGATTTTTTAATGTTGATAGCTGAATTACGCTCATTGAGTTCTATCTCAAACGCTTTGATCTTCTGATATGCGTTTTTATCAAGCTGGTACATTTGAGCATCTGCTTTTTTCCAATGTTCATGTGTAACACCAAGATTTTTTATTCTCTGATAATCGGTTTTCAGGTTGTCATACTGGGCTTTGATACCATTGTCATGTTTATGGACTAAATCATCTAATTCTTTTGTCCATGCCTTGATTTTAAAGGGGTTGAATGGCTTATTTTCTTTATGGGTTTCTATCTGATTGAGTAAATTTTTACTCAATTCCATGTATTCACCCATTTTTTGTTTGATGTTTTCTAGTTCCTGATGGTGGATTTTTTCAGCTAAAGCGCGAACTTTAGTTTCAAAAAGACGAACAGCAATTTTTTTATCACTTATCGAAGTGTCTTGAACAATAGGGCTAGATTGCGCTGATTTGCGCTCTAAGCGATTTTCTTGAGGTTTTGGTGGTTCTGTACGTATTTTTGCTTCCGTGGCTGTATGAGCTTGTTTTGTGGCTCTAATCTCGGCTTCATGCTGATCTTTTGCTTTTTGAGTCCGTTCCAGTTGCTTTAAACCATCTAAAACCTTTTTGGATAGGACAATTTCTTGCTCTAATCCTTTTAAAATCTGCTGTTTTTCAGCGTTTCTAGCCTTGATTGCATTATTTTCTAGGGCAATGATCGGCATGATGATTTTTGGATTTCGTTCTTCAACTGGTTTTAATTGTTCACGCTCATATTTACGCTTCATGGCTGTAACTGCGCTTCCTTCATGCAAGGTAGCTTCTAAATCAATTCCTCGGTCTGCATAGCTGCGGTGATCTATACGGGCATCAAAGTTATTTTTTTCTAGGTAGTGATTTGCAAGATCGGCAAAGTCTTTACGCCAAGCTGCAACCGTTTCGGATGATTTCTCTTTGTTGAAATCACGAAATTTATTTTTAGAAAACTCGCCTGTGTCTTTGTCTAGCTGTCGGCTCGTAAACAGAATATGAGCATGATAGTTTCGTTCATCACTTCCACCCCTTGTATGCGGGGCATGAATGACAGCATCAACGATGACGTTATGACGCTCTACAATCTTTTTGCATAAATCATCTAGGAGCTGTTGGCGTTGTTCTGCGTTTAGCTCTTGGGGAAAGGCAATTTCAAACTCTCTTGCTAGGACTGAGTTTTTACGGTTTTCAACTTTTTCAACGATGTTCCAAAGGCTTTGACGGTCTAAAAGTTCTGCTTTTGCATTGTCAGGGGCATAGATTTTTTTAAACTCTACGCCTGTTTTTCTTGGGGTCGTTTGCGGGAGAGGGCGAAATCCTACGCTAAGGCTTTGGCCAACGATATTCTCCGGTAAGATTGATGTGTTCCCAGGGGATAGGAGAAGTCGCTTGATATCTAGTATGACGTCTGTCGCACCTGCTTGATCGCGGCCGCGATAGCTAGATCGCGTTGCTCCTCTTCTCCATCCGCGTTCCAAGCTGCGGAAAGGCACCCATAAGCGTACGCCTGGTCGAGCAGGCGACGCGGATCGACGTCCAGCGCACGAGAGAATGCGTCCGCCATCTGTGCAATGCGTCTAGGATCGAGACAAAGGTCGTCTCTGTCAGCCGGATCGTAGAACATATTGGCGGCGCCAAAGCCCACTTCACCGACCAGACCGACGGGATCTATCACCAGCCAGCCGCGACTGGAGAACATGATGTTTTCATGATGCAGATCGCCATGTAGCCCACGCAGTTCCGAGGCATTGCTCATCATTTGATCGGCTATAATCGCCGTGTGGACGTAGTCAGTTTGACAACCTGCGTTTTGATCATCGCGCGCCCGCTGAAACAAAGCTGCAAAGCGATCCCGGATCGGGAGAAGGGCAGAAGGCAGGGGTTCCTCAGATGCGGCATACAGCTTCGCCATTAGTTCCGCTGCAATTTCGGTCGCCTGGTAGTCGCCGTGCTCGGCAACGATGTGAGAGAGCATTCGCTCCCCGGCATATTCGAGCAACATCAGATTGTTCTCACGACCGAGCAACCGGACTGCTCCCCTCCCATTGCGCCATACCAGATAGTCGGCCCCGCGCAGTTCATCAGCAATGTCTTCTATAGGTTTCAATCCCTTGACGATTGCAGGAGTCCCGTCTGGCAATGAAACTTTCCAAACGAGGCTGGAAAAGGTGTCCGCAATGAGAACAGGTTGCGAAACGTGCCAATGAGCAGGAAAAACAGGCGGCATGAACATCAACCCCAAGTCAGAGGGTCCAATCGCAGATAGAAGGCAAGGCGTTCGCGGTCGGGGGCTTCGATCCCCAATACATTGAATAGGACAGCGAAGGCGCGCTCTGCTTCATCTGGCGCTGCCCAGTTCTCTTCGGCGTTAGCAATCATGAGTGCCAAATCGGCATAGCGATCTGCTGTTCCGAGCCGCCCAAGGTCGATCAGACCCGTGCATTGAAGAGTTTTAGGGTCCACCATGAAGTTCGGCATGCAGGGATCACCATGGCAAACAACCATATCGGTGCGCTCTTGGTCGAGCCGCACCGGTAGCTCTCGTTCGACACGAGCCAAAAGATCGAGCTGCGGCGTACTCTTGTCCTCGTCCGGTAAGAAGTCGGGATTGACGGCATTGCGGGACACCACATCAACGGCGCGTCCGAACATTCGCGACAGCCTGCGCTCAAACGGACATTGATCAACCGATAGGCTGTGAACAGCGCCAAGTTGCTGCCCCATTGACGGCCACGCTTTGAGCAAATCCGCTCCAGACAGATCAGCCGCCGGTACTCCCGGAATTGCCGTTATCACCAAGCATGCACCCTCCTGTTCCTCCTGCCAGTTGATCACCTCGGGGCAAGCCACACCTCGACCTTTGAGCCAAATGAGGCGGTCACGCTCTCCAGCGAGCTCACCGCGGCGGGAAGCAGGTGCGATTTTCGCGAAGGCATGCCCGTCACCACGTCGAAAAACAAAATCACCAGATTCTCCGCCTCTGACAGGCAACCAGTCAGAATGCGATTCACCAAAAAAAATATTAGTTCGATTCAATGGAGGTTCCTTCAGTTTTCTGATGAAGCGCGGAGGTGGCTCATTTGTCTTTTCTCAACAACAACAAAATAATTTTATGGGGTAAAGGGGTATCCCCTTTCGGACTTCCAAACTTAATGAAATTAGTTTGGTAAAGTGCGCCATTCTGGAAAACCATTATAGCTTAGGAAGGCATTGAATCTCAATGGCAGGTATCCTATGCTTGAATGGTTTTTTAGGTATGGGAATTACAATGACAAATGAATCTTTAGAACAGAGAATTGCTAAGCAGGAAGAACGCTTAAAGCAACAGGAAGAACGCTTAAAGCAGCTTAAAGCTCAAAAGCAGGCTAAAGACGCTCGTGAAAAGGCAAAACAGAAAGAACAAGATCGAAAAAACGATACCAGACGTAAAATTTTACTGGGTTCTTACTTGCTCAAGAAAATGGAAGATGAAGCAGAGAAACAAAAAATACTCGCTGGCATCAACGAGTATTTAACAGAAGATCGGGATAGAAAATTATTTAATCTGCCATAATTAATTTTGTATTGTTTTTAGCATATTGATAGCAAAGGTTACTTTGCTTTCAATATCTTTAAGCACTGTTTTATGATCATTGAAATCATCAAAATGTTTAATCTCAACATCAATAATAGAGCTTAAATATCCAGTCAATATCTTTGCTTTTACTTCATTACTCTGATTGAAAATAACATCATTGAATTTGGCAACTTCTTCATCAAAATTAAAATTATCTAACTCAATCATGGTTTAAATCCTAGTTTTTTTAAATATGGAAGAAGCTGTGGTTGTTGGTCAGGATCTCGAAGCATTGTTTTAAGCCTTAATGCTAAATCTTTGTAGCTTTCACCCTCTCTAGCTAAATAACTTAATTCAGAAAGTTCTGATAATTGATTACCAAAACTATCAACCTGAGCATCAGACAGTTTAAGGAAGTTATTTTTCTGTTCTTCAAACATATCAATTGTGTCAGGGCATCTTAATTGCTCTTTTTCTGCATTTTTCTTCTTAAATTTTAGCTCAAGACTATGAAATTTATTGCCCTTTTTAATTAGCTCATATTTAACCGTATAAGGGGATTTTTCATTAATTTCAGTACATGCAGCATCAATCACACGCCTTTTTAAATCAGCAGCATTTGAATATAGACTTTCTAAAGAAAGTATTTTACGCAATTCTTTAAGGGGAATGTTGCAATAACCTGTCGACTTAAATTGCATCATTAATTGATATATTCGGAAGCTATAAGAGAGGTGGTCCCACTTGTTTGAACAACTAAAAGCGTATTTATAAGTGATATTCCGCTCTAGTTAAGCCACCTTGTTTTGTTGGGGTAGCTGA
>NZ_KB850180.1:0-6907 GCF_000369745.1 Acinetobacter sp. CIP 64.7
TTTTCGATCAGTGATGCTGCTATAGCGTATAGAAAACCTCGCTCGACTATACTTAAATATATAAAAAGCGGAGATTTCGAACTTGACTACAATAACCTAATTGAATATAGCCAGTTAGTTAAAAAATTGGGTGAAATTACTTCCCCTATACGGGACGAAAGAGATCAACAAATCGAAAAACTAAAAGATGAAGTTATGCATTTAAAAAAACAACTTAATTTTTTTAAATATACTTCAATCTCAAACAAACATAGATTATTAATTTCTCATAAAGACTCCATTTAACATAATGGCGATTATACGCAATACACTTGTATATTAATATAAATATCAATCACTTAATAAAACCATAAAAATGCAAAAATGCAAAAAAAGCCGATTTTGAAACAAGTCGGCTTTTTTATGATCAATTTTGATAGTTCTTGCCAATAAATTTGACTAAAAATTACGCTTCTCAACTTGAGTGATACAATTTTGTGATACATTATTGTATATACAAATTTGAATGTTTTTTATGGAACAGTATTTCGAATGGGATGAGGCAAAGAATCGAAAGAATCAGAAAAAGCATGATATCTCTTTCGAAACTGCAAGCCTTGTTTTTGAAGATCCGCTGAGGATCTCTATCCAGGACAGACATACCGATGGTGAAGAACGTTGGCAAACCATTGGAAAAGTAAAAGGCGTACTAATGCTACTAGTAGCTCACACCATCTTTGATGAAGATGATTGTGAAATCATACGAATCATTAGTGCAAGACAGGTAACTAAGGCGGAGCGAAATCAATATGAGCATGGTTAGATATACACGCAAAGAGCTGAATGAAAATTTCAGCGACAAGCAAGATGCTGAAAT
The DNA here is from genome assembly GCF_000369745.1 of Acinetobacter sp. CIP 64.7. GTDB lineage: Bacteria > Pseudomonadota > Gammaproteobacteria > Pseudomonadales > Moraxellaceae > Acinetobacter > Acinetobacter fasciculus. Next base: position 857 of record NZ_KB850180.1, read on the forward strand.
TGAACACTTGCTTGCTAAAGGAACTGTACCAGATGAATTATTAGATTTATCTGATATTCCTGAAATCACCGACTGGAGTAATGCTATTCGTCATGGGCAATTTTATCGTCCAGTGAAGCAACAAACCTCTGTTCGTCTTGATGCTGATGTACTGGCATGGTTAAAAGCACAAGGAAAAGGCTATCAAACACGCATGAATAAAATTCTGCGAGAAGCAATGTTAAAAGATTTAAAAAATCATCAATAAAAATAGGAGCTTAGGCTCCAATTTTTGTGTTATTCACCAACAAAAATGTCTGCTTTTAGAATATGCACTTTAGCAATTTTCTTGCGAACGGTTTTATATATTGGTGTGTATGTCGGATAAAGAACTTTCATTCATTATTTATAAAATCTCTTTATATATCTTCTTAGCATCAAAAGAGAATGAAGTTAATATGGAATTTAGACTATTAGCATTAGCCAAAATTTCTCAATTCTTTACTTAATACCTTACAATCTGCTTCCAGTTTAGCCAAATTTTCATTTTTTTGCTTATTCAAGGAATCAAAAATTTCATTAAAAGTATCTCCATAAAACTTTTTATTAACTATCATAAATTCTTCTGTTTCTTGAATAATTCTATTTATATCACATAACTTATTTTGGACTAATAATTGCTTTTTTCTACCTTCTACTGGATATCTTTTCAAAGCAGCAAGATTCATAGAAGCCTCTGATTTTAATGCCATCAATAAAGCACTTGTGTACAAAAATGATTGACTTGAAGATGACAAAGGCGGATCAACAAAAGGTAACGGAGTAGCTTTAGCATTTGATATAAATAAAAGAGTCAATAAGGCAATTTTTACTTTCATAAATGTATAGCCCCTATCAAATTTCTTCTGGATTGAAATTCCGAAAGTAACATAATTAAGCCTATATAAAATAATTTATGAATGGCCACTTAACATAAAATCTCTTATGCGAAATTAAAACCTAATCCAACACCGCACGTATTACACGACCAAATAAACCACGGCGTTTCTGTGGTTCAGGCTGTTCTTCCTGAACGATCGGTTTAGGCTCTGGCATTGGTTGTAGTGTCATTTGAATTGGTTCAGATGTCGGCTCCTGTACCTGTTCAGCTTGTGGCTGTGGTTTAGGTGCGCCAAGTAACCGCTGTAAAGACTCGATTTGTTCATCCTTAGCATTCAATTGGTCATTTTTAGCCTTCAACTCTTCACGGTGAAAACGATCAAGTTCTTTGGCTTCCTCAAGCTGTTTTTGAAGCATGTGAACCTGTTGTTCAAGTAGGTGAACTTCCGACAACTTTGGTGTTACGGTTGTCTGTGAACGGTTGCCATGTTGTGACGGTTCACCAAAGACACGGATTGCTTCTGCAAGGTCAATTTTGCCATCACTATTCTTTGTTAGATTGCCTTTATTTACTTGCTTGTAGATGGCTTGGCGTGTCATGCCGTACAGCTTGGAAAGTTCAATGACCGATAGTGTTTTCATGTTGTTTTATTGGTTGTCTACTTTGTGAACTAGATTACATTAAAGTTTAATTGTAAGGCTATATATTCTTATCTACTATGGATTGGCTTTACTAAAACTAATGTAATTAAATATTTACGATGAAAAAATTTATATTCACTTTACTTACCGTATCGGCTATCACATTGATAGGATGTGAATCTGACCGATACGACCGCTCTACACATGATTCAATGAGTTCTTGTTGGTACTACGTTCAATCACATATTGGTAGCCGCTATACTGTTTATACCGATACATCAACAGAGATCAGAGGTGCTTTTGGTGCTAAACCTGATAAAGGATTCAGCTGTGTTGTTAAAGATACAGGCACTCAAGGCTCTTACGTTGAAAGTTCAATAAGTAACGCTACACGCCCTTAACCAGTAAGATACACCGTACTATCGTAGTCGGTGTATCTCTAAGTCGTTTCAATACATCTAAAGTCCACCTAAGCCACATCCAAAAGCAAATCATCGAGGGCTGTCAGTAGGTCATCTTCGTTCTGTTCTATTTGAACTTTGACTTCATCCTTCGTCAACTCCTCATCAAGTGAAGTGATAAGGCTCTCTAACTCTGTATCGTTAACCGCTTCATCTGTAATCATCTCGACATTGGCTTTAGCAATCGCCTCCGCTCTCATTGCCTCCAAGAATTGTTTGTCCTTTGGTGACTTAAATCTCGTGTGACCGAATGAGTTTTGTTTGATTTCTTCGGGTAGCAATTCTTTTTGGTCTAACTTACACAAGTAAGATGCCCTGCAAACCGCATCGGGTAGTTCTGCTTTCAAGTCGTGCCAATACAATTGGCGGAATGTACCGACGTTTATCGTCGATTTCCTGTTTCGTAGTTTAAGAAATCCTGTAGGTAGCTCTCGACCGCAAGATTGCATGAAGATTGCTCTACCTTCGTCGAAACTAAGTTTCTCAACACCTGGTATTGATGACAAAGATTTCGTCACGGCGATCTGTAACTCACGGCTTCCGTAGTCATTATGATTGGTGTCAAAAATTACCATCAAGTGAATGTGGTCATACTTTGAACCCTGAATGATTTTAGACTCTAAGCTGTAGAACAGATGAAAGTCGGGCAACTTAGTCCGCTTGATCTTTGCAGTTTCATTTCTCTCTTTGTTCCGCTGTTTCATGTTTGAGGTAAACTTTGCTTTGAAAGTCTGGCTGAACCGTGTCTTTTCAAAACAATTGAAATCTTCAATCTTTGCAATGAAGTGCATCATTCTCGGTGATTTCATGTTTAAGCTCGAATGGCACAGCAAATCAATTACCGCATTCAAGTTTCTTCTATCGAAATCTTTGTTCAAGATTTTAAATCCTAAGAACTGTCCTCGACCTTGCTTGACGCAGTTCTTACGTAACGCTTTAACCAACGAAGTTTCTCCTCCGACTCTTTAAGGTATGTGTAATGTTAGTACAGAAAGGGTGCGCTCTCTGAAATGAAGCTAAAAGTTTGAAAACAAGGATGCAAGTAACTAATGAACAATCTTGAAACACTTGTGAACAGTGACTTTGTATATTTTAAGGAATAGTCTGAATCACGAGAATTAAGAAAAGGAATTTTCAAAGAAATCTTGTGTAAACTCGTTACAACAAAGCTCTCTTAAGAACGATTGAAAATCATAACAAACTCTAAAAAGAGGCTGTTATCTGATATGGGGCACTGTCACACCCCATCAAACCAACGAATCACTGTTCTGCGACTCACTTCAAGCTGTTTGGCAATCTCTGTGTTATTCACTCCTGAAATCTTCAATTGGAGTGCCTGTTCTCTTAGTTCGGTATATCTTGCCGAACGTGCCATACCACCTTTTGATGCACCTTTAGCTCCACGCTTCGCCTGTATCTCTCTGAAATCGCCATAGCTGAAATGTTGCCAAACCCACTTAGCAATACTTTTAGCTGTAGCTTTGACTTCACTAAGCGGTAAAGGTTGCTCAAAACCGCTGTTAATCGCTTCTATTTTCGCTCTGACAGCTCTTTCCCACTCATGGCTAGAGTTGTGGTGCATGTAGTCTCTAATCGCCTTATACGCCCAATGACGGCCTTTCTCAAACATGGTCACATTGCGCCCTAATCCGACAACTTCGAGCTTCTTAGGCAGTTTCTTCGGTAGGTCTACAAAGTCCGCAAGATAGTCAAGCGAGTAGGCTTTCTTAGTCCAATAGGTTGTCCGCCACTGTGGGTGCAATGGGTTCTTAGTGATCAGTTGCGAATAGCCAATATCAGCACCTAATTTGAGTGCGTAAGCGTAGTACACCGCCTGTGCATACTTGATTGCTTTGACGCTTGCAAACTCGCTTGTGCAAAGTGGGATTTCGAGCTTGTAGCAGTGGTGACAATGACCGTTGAGTGGGTTCTGTGTCGTCCAAAAGGGTTGTGGCAATCCTGCGTCAAACCAAGACAAAGCCGAATCTTCTTTGTCATCATCGAACACAAAATAGATCGTCATTAGCGGTGGATTAACTTGGATATATGGCTTTTTAACAGCAATAGCTTTAGTGCGAATACGCATGTAGCCAGGCTTTTCGTCCATGCAGTAAGGCTTGTTCGGTAGTGTATTAAACAAGTCCAACTGTTGATTGGTCAAAATTTCAGGCTGTTTTTTCATCACTGCCGAGTGACTTTTTGTATATTCCATGCGTTTACTACTTGAGTAATCCGCCTGTACCTGTAAAATGATCTACAGACGCAAGACGGATTAACCCCCTTATTGTTGTTTAAAGATTCAAACCCGATTGACTCGATTCCGCCAAGTTTCTAAGTCGTCGGGTTTTTTCATGTCTGTAGTTTTATCACATATTTCATGCTGTTGTAAGAAGCAACAATGAGTATCTGTTGGGTTAATCCACAATCCCCCCTAGATGCTCACCATTTGCGTTTCTAGCCTACTTAGCCTATTGAATGATAATTACGGCTCTTACGTTAAAAAACGCTCCTGAGAGCGTTAAATTGCGGTTAAGTAAATATAAGAACATTCAAAACCACTCCCGATTGACGAATGCTCTGCATACGACCTTCGCCGATTCTTCTAGGACTTCACTCATTGAGGTTGTAGTCGAGCAACAAGGCTGATCTAACTAGCTCTTTCATCTGTTCTCGGTTAAGGCTAAACACTGCGGTTTCTGTACCGCTGTTGGAATCGAATGCCACCTTGTAGCCGTCATTGCCTGCTGTCACCCAAACTGCTTCGGGCTTCGTTGGCTTGGTCATGGTTGTTGCTAGAATCGCACTGAGTGCGTGTAAGCGGTCTTGTTGAGCTTCCATGCTCTACTCCTGATTAGTGTGCTGTAATTGCTGTGTATGTGCCGATGAAGCTGTCTAGCTCCGATCTTGCGTAGATTGCCTTGCCGTCAATCTCGGTGAAGTTGATGCGGATGCCGTCTTGCTGTTCCCAGCGTTTTGGATTCCATTTGAGATAGCCCCACCATGCCCGATGATCTTTTTCGGGTAATGCATGGCGTAGGTATCTCGCTGCATCGTTGATCTTAAAGATTTGCTTTGCTGTCCGTTGCATTGCTTTGTCCTTGTGACCGCTGTTGTGCGGTCTCTAATTTACTGATTATTTCTTTCACTTCCTGTAAGTTACCCTTTGGAATTACAGCTGTAATCTGTTCCGCAGTCAGCCCTTGCATGTGTAGGTTTTCTATCTTGACCACTCGTGCCAATTTGTACACTTGAGATTCACTCACTCCAACTAATTTGGCAATTTGTGCTTTCGTTAAATTACCTTTCTTTAAGTGGTCTCTTACTTCCTTGTGTTTCTTTGCATCTGCGGTCTTACCTGATGGTTTGTAACCTGACCGCTTCAATCCTTGCATGATGCGCTCAACTCGCTTCTGTTGATCTAATCTAGCCATTGTCGCCAATAGATCGATCAGCATTGAATTAACTACCTCCAACACACGTCTTGTCAGCTCGTCACTTGGCTTCACAATTTCATGCGTTGTCGGTAGATCCAAAATGACTAAAAGCAGTCCTTTGCTTTTGATCATCTCTTTCAGAGTGTCAAAGTCTTTGTCATCCAATCGTGAAAGTCTATCCACTGACTCGACTAGCAACACATCTCCTTGCTCTGATTCGTCTAACAGTCTATTCAGTTCGGGTCTGCTTAATTTCGTACCGCTGTAGTTTTCAATGTATGCAACGTATTCAGAGTCGTACTTACTACTGAACTCGATCAAGTCGCTGAGTGCTCTTTCAGCATCTTGATCTTTCGTTGATGCACGTACATAGATGCGAACTGTCATAACCGACCCCAAAAAACTGTAAATAAACTGTGATCTAAATATAATACTCTATTTTAATTATGCGTAAACCATTTAAATAGAGTTTTTGAACAAGGATTGACCGACTGTATTTTAGGTATACTCTTTTGATAAAAAAAGCATGACTAAAAGCCATGCCTTGGGAATTCGTATAACGTGTATTATGTTAATAATATAAATTTTTAAAAGCATATTGATTTAATAATAGAAAAATTATCAGAGTAGGGCATGTGTAAAGTAAACGTTCGATT
>NZ_KB850181.1:0-10600 GCF_000369745.1 Acinetobacter sp. CIP 64.7
GAAAGACGTGATAGCCTGCGAAAAGCTCCGGGGAGGCGGCAAATATCCTGTGATCCGGAGATGTCTGAATGGGGAAACCCACTTACCATAAGGTAGGTATTGCAACATGAATACATAGTGTTGCAAGGCGAACGAGGGGAAGTGAAACATCTCAGTACCCTTAGGAAAAGAAATCAATTGAGATTCCCTCAGTAGCGGCGAGCGAAAGGGGAAGAGCCCATTAAGTCATATAAGTTCTAGTGGAACGCTCTGGGAAGTGCGACCGTAGACGGTGATAGTCCTGTACACGAAAGGGCTTATATGATGATGTCGAGTAGGGCGAGGCACGTGAAACCTTGTCTGAATATGGGGGGACCATCCTCCAAGGCTAAATACTCCTGACTGACCGATAGTGAACCAGTACCGTGAGGGAAAGGCGAAAAGAACCCCTGTGAGGGGAGTGAAATAGATCCTGAAACCGCATGCATACAAGCAGTGGGAGCCGGCTTAGTCCGGTGACTGCGTACCTTTTGTATAATGGGTCAGCGACTTATATTCAGTAGCGAGGTTAACCGCATAGGGGAGCCGTAGGGAAACCGAGTCTTAATAGGGCGTTTAGTTGCTGGGTATAGACCCGAAACCAGGTGATCTATCCATGAGCAGGTTGAAGGTTGGGTAACACTAACTGGAGGACCGAACCCACTGTCGTTGAAAAGCCAGGGGATGACTTGTGGATAGGGGTGAAAGGCTAATCAAACTTGGTGATAGCTGGTTCTCCCCGAAAGCTATTTAGGTAGCGCCTCGGACGAATACCATTGGGGGTAGAGCACTGTTTCGGCTAGGGGGTCATCCCGACTTACCAAACCGATGCAAACTCCGAATACCAATGAGTACTATCCGGGAGACAGACTGCGGGTGCTAACGTCCGTAGTCAAGAGGAAAACAATCCAGACCGCCAGCTAAGGCCCCAAAATTATAGTTAAGTGGGAAACGATGTGGGAAGGCATAGACAGCTAGGAGGTTGGCTTAGAAGCAGCCACCCTTTAAAGAAAGCGTAATAGCTCACTAGTCGAGTCGGCCTGCGCGGAAGATGTAACGGGGCTAAAACTATATGCCGAAGCTGCGGATGCATAATTTATTGTGAGTGGTAGGGGAGCGTTCTGTAAGCCGATGAAGGTGGATTGAGAAGTCTGCTGGAGGTATCAGAAGTGCGAATGCTGACGTGAGTAACGACAAAGCGAGTGAAAAACTCGCACGCTGAAAGACCAAGGGTTCCAGTCCAACGTTAATCGGGGCTGGGTGAGTCGACCCCTAAGGCGAGGCCGAGAGGCGTAGTCGATGGGAAATTGGTTAATATTCCAATACTTCTGTGTAATGCGATGAGAGGACGGAGAAGGTTAAGTCAGCCTGGCGTTGGTTGTCCAGGTGGAAGGTTGTAGGCATGTATCTTAGGCAAATCCGGGGTACTCTATGCTGAGAACTGATAGCAAGCTGTACTTGTACAGTGAAGTGGCTGATACCATGCTTCCAGGAAAAGTCTCTAAGCTTCAGTTACACAGGAATCGTACCCGAAACCGACACAGGTGGTCAGGTCGAGTAGACCAAAGCGCTTGAGAGAACTCTGCTGAAGGAACTAGGCAAAATGGTACCGTAACTTCGGGAGAAGGTACGCTGTTGTCTGTGATAGGACTTGCTCCTTGAGCGGCCGACAGCCTCAGAAACCAGGCCCCTGCAACTGTTTATTAAAAACATAGCACTCTGCAAACACGAAAGTGGACGTATAGGGTGTGATGCCTGCCCGGTGCTGGAAGGTTAATTGATGGGGTTAGCGTAAGCGAAGCTCTTGATCGAAGCCCCAGTAAACGGCGGCCGTAACTATAACGGTCCTAAGGTAGCGAAATTCCTTGTCGGGTAAGTTCCGACCTGCACGAATGGCATAATGATGGGGGCGCTGTCTCCAGCAGAGACTCAGTGAAATCGAATTCGCCGTGAAGATGCGGTGTACCCGCGGCTAGACGGAAAGACCCCGTGAACCTTTACTGCAGCTTGACATTGAACTTTGATCTTACTTGTGTAGGATAGGTGGGAGGCTTTGAAGTCGCGACGCTAGTTGCGATGGAGCCGTCCTTGAAATACCACCCTGGTAATATTGAGGTTCTAACTCTGTCCCGTTATCCGGGACGAGGACCATGTCTGGTGGGTAGTTTGACTGGGGCGGTCTCCTCCTAAAGAGTAACGGAGGAGTACGAAGGTGCGCTCAGCGTGGTCGGAAATCACGCGTAGAGTATAAAGGCAAAAGCGCGCTTAACTGCGAGACCCACAAGTCGAGCAGGTACGAAAGTAGGTCTTAGTGATCCGGTGGTTCTGTATGGAAGGGCCATCGCTCAACGGATAAAAGGTACTCTGGGGATAACAGGCTGATACCGCCCAAGAGTTCATATCGACGGCGGTGTTTGGCACCTCGATGTCGGCTCATCTCATCCTGGGGCTGAAGCAGGTCCCAAGGGTATGGCTGTTCGCCATTTAAAGAGGTACGCGAGCTGGGTTTAGAACGTCGTGAGACAGTTCGGTCCCTATCTACCGTGGGCGTTGGAAATTTGAGAGGATCTGCTCCTAGTACGAGAGGACCAGAGTGGACGAACCTCTGGTGTACCGGTTGTCACGCCAGTGGCATCGCCGGGTAGCTATGTTCGGAAGGGATAACCGCTGAAAGCATCTAAGCGGGAAGCCTACCTCAAGATAAGATTTCCCCGAGACTTTATGTCTCCTAAAGAGCCGTTGAAGACTACGACGTTGATAGGTTGGATGTGGAAGCATAGTGATATGTGAAGCTGACCAATACTAATTGCTCGTGAGGCTTGACTATACAACACCCAAACAGTTGTTGTACGAACTTCGAAAGAAGTGAAGCTCAATTGATTCGAAATCAAACGATCAAACTTGATTTAGTTGAAAAGCTAGATAAAATGAACAACCTAATTTAACTCAAGTATCTCTGTTAATAACTCATTTGGTACGAAGTACGGCAAACACTGCAACAGCAGTTAAATAAGACCCGAACAAGTCCATAAACAGTTGTGCTGGCGACCATAGCAAGAGTGAACCACCTGATCCCTTCCCGAACTCAGAAGTGAAACCTCTTAGCGCTGATGGTAGTGTGGGGTTACCCATGTGAGAGTAAGTCATCGCCAGCTCATTATTCCAAAACACCCCCTGTCAAATGATAGGGGGTGTTTTTTTATGCGCGAAATAATCGTCTTATATATGTCATATATAAATTTAACATCAACATTGCTCAATATTAGACTAGAGCAAGAACTAATTTTAAAGCGTAATAGGTTTATAGCTCCTTTATAGCAATGCATCCAACTGACGTCGAGCATGTTTAAATGCCGTTCTGAGTCCTTCTTCCAAAGTCGGATGATAAAAAGGTTTGGCTAGAATCTGATGAATATCCTGATTGGCATCAATCATCCAAGCCAGTAAATGGGCCAGATGTTCTGCTTGTGAACAGAATAGTTCTGCGCCAAGTAATTTACCGGAGTTTTTATCAAAATAAACTTCTATTCCACCTGAGTTTTCTCCCAAAACTAGAGCACGTCCTTGGTTTTCATAAGAGACGAATCCCCGAATAAATTCGACGTGTTGATCTTCTAGCTGTTTAAAATTTTTTCCGACAATCGCCATTTCAGGATGACAAAATACAATCGCCAATGCGGTTAAGGCAGGAATAGGCTTTACATCCGGATAATTTAAACAGTTATAAACCGCCTGTTTACCCGCATGCGCGGCTTCATGTTGAATAGGGGTATCAAGTGCGGCATCACCGACTATAAATATAGGTAGGTTTGCAAGTTGTTTGGTTTCTTTATCGATAGGAAGGTTTTTGATGTCCTTGAATGTTGAATTGAGTTGATCTAGACCTAAACGATCTATATTGCTTTGTCGACCTGTGGCAGCTAAGACATATTCAACTTCAATATTCTTAGTCTGATCATTTTCTGTAAAGTTAATTTTTACTTTATCATCCTGTATTTCAACTTTATCTGGCAAAATTTTAAATTTGATATTCAGTTCTTTACTTAATTGCTCTTGTGCTAGTTTTTGTAAGATCGGGCTAGTTAAAGCACCTACTTTTTGACTACGCGCAAACATTGTGGTTCGTACACCCAGTCGTTGCATGGCTTGAGCTAATTCAATTGCAATGATGCCACTCCCGATTACTGCTAAAGACTTAGGTAATTGGGAGAATTCAAATATTTCATTGGAAGTGATGTATTTGTCTGTTAATTTTTTCTTTAAAGTTTCATCAATATTGGGGCGTGAGCCTACAGCGACAATAAAACTTTTGGCCCGATAGTATTGTCCATTGACTTCGATCGTTTGGGAATCAATAAATTTGGCTTTTCCGGAAATTTTATGTGAGCTGTCCCATTGATCGACACCTTTCAAGGTTGCGAGAATAAAACGTTCTCTAAAGACATGCACACGTTGCATCACATCTGAAGGATCAATGACAGCATTATGTTGTAAAGCAAGGTCTTCAGCAGTTTGAATATCATGCATGCGATTTGCAGAGGAGATTAGCAATTTACTTGGCATACAACCTACACGGGCACAGGTTGTATCCCACGGGCCATCATTGATAATTAAAATATTTTGGGTATATTCGACGGCTTCGTTATAAGCACTGATTCCTGCAGTGCCTGCGCCAATAATGATGAGGTCGTACATTATATTAAAATCATGTCGTAATATTTTACCACTATACAAAAAAGCCCTCAAAACAAGAGGGCTTTGTAGCAATTCATTACATTAAAGTAAACATACTCAAGTGAGCAAAAGATAACTAAACATCAACATCTACTTGAAGGATTTCAGTTAATTTATTTACTTGTCATCTATTTGGACTTAAATATATTTCATTTTAAACTTAAGCAAGTTAAATCGATGTTCCCACACTTACACCCACAGTCGGCTTCAAATTCATCGAGCTACAACCGGCAAAAGCCAAACTACAACATAAAATAATCAATAACTTATTCATGAATCAATCCTTGAGATTTAGCCTGATTAAACAAAGCAGCTGAACGTGTGCCACTACGGCAAACCATCAAAATTGGTTTAGGCAGCTCATTATAATATCGAGCAAATTCTTCAATATTCGCCTGAGAAAGCTGGCCACTCACCACAGGCTGATAAATCACACTAACTTGAGATTTCTCCGCAATGGAGCGTAATTGACTTACCGTGACATTATTACCAGTTTCCTGATCAGGACGATTTACAATCACAGATTTGAAACCTTGCTGAATCAATTGCTGAAACTTGCTTGGTGTCATTTGCCCTGTGACACTCACCGTAGAGGTCAGCGCACGGCTAAGATCATTTGCAGCAAAAACAGGTGTAATACAGCTAAAATATGTTGTTAGCAACACCCCTTTCCAAAACGACTTAGTCATCCAGCAGATCCATCTGTTTTGCCAGTTGATATAAGTTATTCGAGCGGTTTCCGGTGCGGCAGAACATCAAGATCGGTTTTGGTAACTCATTATAATGATTGACAAAAGTGCGTACATCAAGCTCCGTAATCTGACCGGCTACTACTGGCTGGAATACATAATCCAGACCGGCATTGCGTGCAGCTTCCTCGATTTGTGCACTGGTTGGCTGCTCGGAACCACCTTCCATGTCCGGACGGTTGTTGATAATCGATTTAAAACCTTTCTCAACCACTTGAGTTACGTGTTCCGGACCAATTTGACCAGCAAAACCTACATTTTCGCTCATGACGCCACTCCATCATTTCATTTATATCGATATGCTTTATGATAGCATTAAGCTGAAAACATGCTGAACCTGTTCTGAAATTTTTATAAATGATGATAACCATAAGATAACGCAATGGAGCGCGTATGCAGGCTTATACAGTTGAACCACTGTATGTCAAAAGCGGTCAGGAAGTGATTGCTGCAGATTTTTATCGGCCTAAAAATATAGAAAAACCGGCCGTAATCCTGATGGCTCATGGTCTGGCTGCCTTACGTCAATTTAAACTGGTGCAATATGCCCAGCGTTTTGCCAGTGCCGGCTATGCGGTGGTTTTATTTGACTATCGCTATTGGGGCGGCAGCACTGGGCGTCCACGTGAACTGGTGTCGATCAATGCCCAGCTCGATGACTGGCGAACCATGATCAGACATATTCAGGAACGCAAATCGATTGACAGTAAACGGATCGTGCTCTGGGGTACGGCCTTAAGTGGTGGGCACGTATTGACACTTGCAGCAGAGCTGAAAAATATTCAGGCGGCGATGGTACAGGTGCCTTTTGTCGATGGGGCTGAAAGTGCCCAACTATATCCTTTACAACAACTCCCCAAGGCGCTTAAAGTTTCCAGTCAGGATTATATGGGGGCCAAGGTTGGTATGGCACCAAAAACCTTACCTGTAGTTGATCCGCCTGAGCTATGTTTTATGCCGACACAGGACAGTTATGAAGGTTATCTGTCGATTGTCAATCCGGATTATTACTGGAGTGGTCATATTCCTGCACGGGCATTCTTCAAACTGATGCGCTATCGACCGATTCAGGAGGTAAGAAAGATTAATATTCCAGTACTGTTTATTGCGGCAAAACGGGATAGTCTGATTCCAATTGAATCGAGTCGGGAAACTGCCACCAATATTGCACCATTTGTGCAATATCATGAGTGGAATATCCGACATTTTGATATTTATCATGGGGAATGGTTTGAAAAAGCAGTTTCGACCCAATTAGAATTCTTACATCAACATATTGGAGTGCGCTAGATGATTATTGTATGTCCGGAATGTCTGGCCAAAAACCGTGTCCCTGAAGATAAACTCACTGCCAACCCTGCTTGTGGTCAATGTCATCAAGCCCTGATTCCACTGGCACCGATTGAAATAAATGAGCAGAATTTCAGCCAGTTTGTCACGCATAGTGACTTACCAATCCTGATTGATCTCTGGGCAGAGTGGTGTGGTCCCTGTAAAATGATGGCACCGCATTTTGCGACTGTCGCAAAACAATATCCAAATGTGGTTTTTGCAAAAATTGATACAGAAGCGAATCCTCGCTTAAGTTCGGCATTTAATGTTCGCAGTATTCCGACGCTGGTGTTGATGAATAAAAGCAACGAAATTGCTAGAATAAGCGGTGCATTACGATCAAGCGAGCTGCAAAAATGGCTTGATCAGCAGTTAAATACCCAACCCTAATTCAAATGCCTGGAGTGAAAGTGTCAGATTCTCAAGTAAGACCAGAGGGGATTCTTTCCCTACAGACGATCGCAATGCCTGCAGATACCAACTGGAGTGGTGATGTCTTTGGTGGCTGGATCGTTTCACAAATGGACTTGGCAGGCGCGATTCACGCAGAACGATTTTCAAAGGGACGTTGTGCCACGATTTCGATTAACCAGATGACTTTTCTGGTACCGGTAAAAGTCGGAGACGTGATTAGTTGTTATACCAAAATTTTAAAAGTAGGCAAGACCTCTATCCAGATGGAAATCGAGGTTTGGGACAGTCATGATGATTCACGCCCACCGATTCGGGTGACCGAAGGGGTATTTACCTTTGTTGCAGTAGATGTCAAAGGCAACAAACGTCTGATTCCAGAAGACGCGAAACAGAAGCTTTTAGAATCGCAATCAGCCTAATAATGGCTTGAAATAAAAAATCCCAGATTTAATATCTGGGATTTTTTTGTCTAAAAGAAGAAATTATGATTTCTTAAGCTGGCTCTTGGCAATCCAGGCCCAGAGCATTTCACATTGAATCGGAGCTTCACCTGATTCATCACTTACCACAACTTGAACCAATGTTTCGCCTTTATCTGAACTTTGCATCAAGGCTTGCTGCTCGGATGTAAGCGTAGCAATCGCAGTCATGGCACCGCGCGTCGGGCGTTTAAAATCAATCTTTAAACTTTTGATCAGCACAATTGCCGTATCCGGCACATTCATTGCAGTGACAAAACCAGTCGCGGTTTCTGCCAGTAAAGCCATGGCACAGGCATGTACCTGACCAATATGGTTTTGCATAGCTTTATGATTGGCGATTGTGACCACGACTTTTGCCGGACTCAGCTCTACATAGCGAATCTTGGCAGAGCCTACCATGGGAACCACACGGCCAAAAGTTTTACTCAGTAAAGCACTGCGTATACCTTGTGGTAATCTGGAAGTGGCGTTCACCAGTTTGGTCAGTCGATTGCGATGCGTCATAATTCCTACTTTAAGACACAGAACGGTCTTAATCTTTAAAGTTGTTGAACTGTAAAGGCAAACCAAATTGCTGTTCTTTCAAGAATGCCATTACTTGTTGCAAGGTATCGCGTTTTTTATCAGTTACACGAATCTTGTCGCCCTGAATCGAAGATTGCGCTTTAATCCCACTTTCTTTAATGGCTTTATTAATTTTTTTTGCGGTATCTGAGTCAAGTCCATCTTTAAGCTTGATCACCTGAATCACATTTTTGCCAGAAGCCGTCATTTTTTGTGGATCAAGCGCCTGAATATCGACTTTGCGTTTAAAGAAATGACTTTCCAGCATGCTATAGACTTGTTCACACTGGAAATCGCTTTCAGTCGAGATTTTGATTTCCTTGTTTTTTTCATTCAGTTCAATAGAAACGTCCTGACCACGGAAATCAAAGCGGGTCGCGATTTCTTTTTGGGTGTTTTGAACTGCATGATTTACTTCAAAAATTTCTAATTCAGAAACAATATCGAAAGAAGGCATAGTTTAGACCTTTACAAAGGGAAAGAATATCTGAGATGCTAGGGATGTTTTCTTCATTTGCCAAGTGTTGTTTACATCAAAGGAGTGCGCAATGATCCGTAAACAAGAAATTACAACATTTGAGTTCCCAGAAAATGCAATTATCTGGGATGTACGCGATTCAAGTGCTTTTGCTGAAGCACACGTGAAAGGGGCGGTGAATCAGCCCATTAACGATCTTTCAGCAGAAAGCCTAACTCAGGTGTCAGCGGATCAACCCATTTACATCTTGTGTGGTGGGGGCAGTAAAGCTCCACGTGCTGCGGAAAAACTAGAGGGTTTTGACAGCTCACGTGAATATGTCATTCTGATGGGTGGTACTCGTGCTGCCCGTGATGCAGGCTTACCGCTTGAACAGGGTGCATAAGCATTCTGTCAAAAAAAGCGCCGCAAGGCGCTTTTTTAATGGGGCTAATATTTTTCCCTCTCCTTTTAGGCATAGGTATCTACACATCTATGAGATACCTAATGCCATTGTGGCTATCTCATTGAGTTCATCTATTGAATATTCCGAGAGCAGTTGAAGAGTGTTCAGTAAAATCGAAAGCCCTGCCAATAAGGCAGGTGCACTTTCCAACCTACCTCTTTTCTGCTGCCGACCTGAAAGACGGGTGAGAAATACACGAATTTTCTGATGGTGTTCATCTTCAGAACGCTGGATTCGCCAAGTTAAAACACAAGCCATACAGCTAATCAGTAACCGCCTTAAAATGGCTTCAGGTCTGGTCTGAAGCCATGCTTCAATATCATGACCTGCCTGCTTGAGCAGCTTGAAATAGCATTCAATTGTCCAGCGCCAGTAATACCAGGTCGTCATCTCTACCGTAGTAATCTCTGATGGAACATTGCTGATTAGTGACCATCTTGCGACGGTCTTATCCTGATCATCTTTCACTACGGCAACAATTAATCTGGCTTCAATCGCACTCCCTGGCTGGGGAGCAACCCGTTGGCCTGAATCGTCATTTCTCTTCGGTTTTGCTGCACGTGTTATCCGGATAGCAGTTTCTCCCACATGCAACATATGCCGGTTTCCTTTATAGGCAATCGGCTGGACCTGCTGCGTTTCTACTCGTTCTGCGGCTTCTGCAACTTTGCATGTTTTGCCCTGATGCTCAATTCGATGGCCTTCTTTCGCCCGAATCAGCCATTTAAAACCCTGGCTGCTCATTTCCCTTAGGTGGGCAATGGAGTCACCTTCACGATCAATGATATGAACACATGTTTTCTCAATGGGATATTGTTCAATCACTTTGATTTGTTCGGTAAGTGAATCTAGATGAGATTTGCGCCCAGCAGAGTGTTGACTGAATGTGGAATAGCAGCCTGAGGCATCTGATAGTGTCTGCGCCAGTGGCGCAATAGGTAGTCCCGAGGCTGCATCAACCAGCAGACTGCTTTGCAATTCATAGCCTGAATCATATTGATGGGTTCTTTGCAGGCGCTGAATTTTATGATGGTGTTTCACATACTGTAGCTGAGACCAGTCATGAACAATCAATGCATATTGATGCGGTGATGCCTTGATCTGTTCACATGCAAGATGTTCAATTGGCTGGTTTAACTGACTAAAAGAGATTTTGTCATTATTCAGGAATCGCCAGACCGCTTGTGTGGTTGCGAAACTCGACTTTTGGGCAGAAGCCAGGTCTTTGATTGCCGGAGCAAGTGAAGCAAGAGGGTTCATATTGAGCTTTACAAGGCTGTTATAGCGCTTGACAAGACGCTGATCCAGGCCAGAGATGTTAAATTGAAGAGCATGCTCTTCAATTTAACGCAAAGTTCAGGAATTGTGTAGATACCTATGCCTT
>NZ_KB850182.1:0-9421 GCF_000369745.1 Acinetobacter sp. CIP 64.7
AAGGTATGAGGGAAGCAATGCTTGCTGCTAAACATATGAATCAGGTTCCAGAAGGTATGAGAGAAGCAATGCTTGCTGCTGAACGTATGAATCAGATTCCAGAGGAGCTGAGATCGCTTGAAGAGGAAAATATTCTTAACAATATGAAAAATTGGTACAAACCAAATAATTGACTTTATTAAGTTATCTTAAAATTAACATAATACACGTTATGCGAAATTAGAAAAATGAGTTTATTGCACTGATATTTATCTGTTTTTTAAATTTTAGACCTGGGTTGGTGCCCAGGTTTTTTTATTGCGTATAACAACCATTATATTAAATGGATATAAATTTAGTGGATTATTCATGCTTCCCCTTGAGAAAAACTTGCAGACCCTTTTTAAATTTGTAATCCTTGCGCCCAAGGGTGTCTAGCTAAGCTAAGGCAGGTGTTTGTTGTAGTCGGGCCGCTACAATATTGATGAAGAGCACCTGTATGTTTAATTTCAAGATTTTTAATAAAGTCTCTACGGAAGTATTGACGATCAAAAATGACCTTCAGCTTAATGCTGAGCTGCAATTAATTAATAAATATAAAACGGCTATTTCTGAAGATTATAAACAGGCTATTGTTTTGATCTTTAAAGAACGTGGCTATACACGTTTGGAAATAGGTCAATTACTTGGGGAGCTAAAAGCTTCATAAAATACCGATTAAACAAAGCTTGGATATAACATCCAGGCTTTATAAAAAAGTACCTAGCTGTTACCCTTGTCCTGATTTTTTTACTCTAAAAAGTTCCTTCATCTTATGACACTTACGCCACCTTAAGTTTATTTACCGTCTTCAATCTGTAAATAACTCATCACTGTCTAGTGATGTGGTGTAGTCGCTTGTGTGTTGTATATATCACATCACTAGCCTATCTGAAAAATTAAAAAACAGGCTATGTTTATGTTATCTAATGTCCGAGAACAGTGGTTCTCTAACATCCGTGGGGATGTACTTGCCGGATTAGTCGTCGGTCTTGCACTCATCCCTGAAGCCATCGCATTTTCAATTATTGCAGGTGTAGATCCTAAAGTTGGTCTATACGCATCCTTCTGTATTGCCGTCGTGATTTCTTTCGTAGGTGGCCGTCCAGCAATGATTTCAGCTGCCACAGGGGCTATGGCACTGCTTATGGTTACATTGGTCAAAGAACATGGGCTTGAATATCTGCTGGCAGCAACAATTTTGACAGGCGTGATTCAGATATTGGCAGGCTATTTAAAGCTCGCCAAGTTAATGCGGTTCGTATCTAAATCTGTAGTTATTGGATTCGTAAATGCGTTAGCAATCTTAATTTTCATGGCTCAGTTGCCGGAATTGATTAATGTGACCTGGCATGTATATGCTCTGGTTGCTTTAGGTCTGGCGATTATTTATCTCTTTCCTTTGGTTCCCCAATTAGGAAAATTACTCCCTTCTCCACTTGTCTGCATCATTGCAATCACATTACTGGCAATTGCTCTAGGAATTGATGTACGAACTGTGGGTGATATGGGATCGTTACCTGACACACTTCCAATGTTCTTGATTCCAAATATTCCTTTGAATATTGAAACATTGATGATTATTTTGCCTTATTCAGTCGCACTGGCGGCTGTAGGTTTACTTGAATCGATGATGACAGCAACTATCGTGGATGAAATGACAGATACGCCAAGTGATAAATATCAGGAATGTAAGGGACAAGGGATTGCGAATATTGCTTCTGGCTTTATGGGGGGGATGGCTGGCTGTGCGATGATTGGTCAATCTATGATTAACGTAAAATCAGGTGGCCTTACACGCTTATCAACATTCTCTGCGGGTATTTTTCTTCTTATTCTGGTTGTATTTATCAGTGACTGGCTCAAAGTGATTCCAATGGCTGCATTGGTAGCGGTAATGATCATGGTCTCTATCAGTACCTTTGAATGGAGTTCTGTCACTCAGTTAAAAGATAATCCTAAGAGCAGTAATATCGTTATGATTGCGACTGTGATTGTAGTTGTTGCTACGCATAACCTAGCTTTGGGTGTGTTAACAGGCGTATTACTTTCAGCCTTGTTCCTGGCGAATAAACTTGAAAATGATATCCAGGTAACTGCATCTTTTGAAGGAACAGCCCGTTTATATGATTTGAGAGGTCAGATCTTCTTTAGTTCTTCTGAAAAATTCATGCAAGGTTTTGACTTTAAAGAGGATGTAAAGGATGTGATTATTGATTTGACCCATTCTCACATTTGGGATGTAACATCAGTCGCCATGCTTGATTCTGTTGTAAATAAATTTCAAAAGAATGGTGTGAATGTCACTGTGCGTGGCTTAAATGAAGCCAGCTCTATTATGATTGATAAGTATGGAACACATGCCAGAATCTAAGCGCAGGAGATTTTACGTTTATGTAGAATCTCTAAAATTAACATAATACACGTTATACGAATTCCCAAGGCATGGCTTTTAGTCATGCTTTTTTTATCAAAAGAGTATAGCTGAATGATAGCGAGCCAAATCGCATACAATATCTATCATTATACTTAATGTAATAATTAAATGATAGTGTTATCATTAATCTAATAGAATTAAGATTAAATGATAGAAATGAATACACGTATTTATCTACGAGCTTCAACTAAAGATCAAGATGCAGAAAGGGCTTTGCAGATTCTTCAGGATCTAAACCAAAACTTGAATTTGGGTAAAACCATTGTGTACGTGGAAAACTATAGTGGTACGAAGTTAGACCGACCTGAATTGAATAAGCTACTGTCAGAAGCAAATCAAGGTGACCCCTTGTTGGTTGAAAGTATTGACCGATTATCACGCCTAACCCAACAGGATTTTCAAGAGCTGAAGCGCAGGATTCAGGAGAAAGGACTTCGATTAATTGTGGCAGATCTTCCTACTACCTACCAAATGATTCAAACCAGTGACAGCATTACTCATTCAATCTTGGAACTCATCAACAATATGTTGATTGATCTCCTGGCAACAATGGCCCGCCTGGACAATGAGAAACGTATAGAACGTATTAAGCAGGGCTTAGCGCGTTCGGGTTACAAGCCAACAGGTAAGAAAGCCAATGAGGCTAAGCACAAACGAATAAAAGAATTGCTAGCAGCTGGCAATATGACTAAGGAAGAAATTGCCAAAGCAGTGAATTGTGGAGTTGCAACTGTTTATCGAGTTGCTAAGGCCATTTAAAAAATGGCTTGTATCAGTGCTACCCTTATGTCATATCTATTTGTAGTGGGAAAAGGCATTCTTAAAGATTAGAAGAAGGTATTAATAATGAGAAAGCATTTGATTTTCCTGGTTTTTATTTTAGCTCTAGTTGTTAAGATCAATAATGATCATAAAAAAAGGGCAAGTATTAAATTAAAAGACCGGCCTATTTTCAAGCCGGTCTTTTATATCGTCGAGCATCATGACTTTATCATAGATATATGAATATTAAGATAAATAAAAAGCCCTATAGTCTCTCCCGTTACTATAAGGCTTATAAATCTCTGCAACTTTTTTCTTAACTACCTACTTTTCCGATGTAGGTTGTGAATATATTTTACCTATTGGTAAAATACAAAGCTATAAGACAAAAGATTAATATGCTAGGAATTTCGCATAACCACAATTATGTTAAATGAATGTGTAATTTCATAGAAATTTCCACTATTTAAATGAGGTAATAAAAGCTTTAAAGCTAGTTTATAAACGATTCATATGTTACACCCTACTTAAAATTATAGTAGTTTCTTAAATAAGGTATATATCTTAATTGACTAGGAATATAATACATCTGACAATTTCCTTTATTCATCTTAACTTTATTAAGATCCTTTTGGAGCATTCCCATGCAATGGACTAAACCAGCTTTTCAAGATATCCGCATTGGTTTTGAAATCACAATGTATTTCGAAGCACGCTAAGGTTTAAGAGACTTAAATCAAATAAAAGCCCTAGACGACTAGGGCTTTTATTTTTTGGAAAGAGTGATCTATGTATATTCATGTTTTAGGTTCAGCAGCGGGCGGTGGTTTCCCACAATGGAACTGCAATTGCCACAATTGTCATGGTCTTCGTCAAGGCACGATTCAAGCTAAAGCACGCACCCAGTCTTCAATCGCTATTTCTGAAAATGGTATCGATTGGATTCTATGCAATGCGTCTCCTGATATTCGTCAGCAGCTTTTTGATTTTAAAGCGGCACAACCTGCACGCAAATTACGTGATACAGGCATCACCAATGTGGTGTTGATGGACAGTCAACTTGACCATACCACAGGTCTATTAACGCTTCGTGAAGGCTGCCCGATTAAAGTGTGGTGTACGGACATGGTGCATCAAGATTTGACTACAGGATTCCCGATTTTTAATATGTTAAAACATTGGAATGGTGGATTTGAATATCGTCAAATTGATCCAAAATCTTCTTTTAAAATTGAAGGATTTGAACATTTAGAGTTCACGCCTTTAATCATTCGAAGTGCTGCGCCACCTTATTCTCCCCACCGTCACGATCCACATGATGGCGATAATATTGCACTGATTGTGAAAGATCTAAAAACCCATAAGCAGCTCTTCTATGCACCGGGTTTAGGCAAAATTGATGATCAAGTGATGCAAATCATGCAAGCTTCAGATTGCGTCATGATTGATGGCACCTTGTGGACTGATACTGAAATGCAAGAATACGGTGTTGGTAAAAAAACGGGTCAAGAAATGGGTCATTTACACATTAGTGGTGAGGGGGGGTCTCTATCTTATTTAGATCAACTCGAAAATACGCGTAATGTGCTGATTCATATCAATAACACCAATCCGATCTTAAATGAACAGTCTCAACAAGCTGCAGAATTAAAAGCGCACGGGGTTGAAGTGGCTTTCGATGGTATGCAGATCGATTTATAAGGTGACATGATGCAACAGATTACAGAAGCCTTAAGTCCAGAAGCGTTTAAAGAAGCGATTCTTGCCAAAGGTCAGTATTATCATATTTACCACCCTTTTCACATTATGATGCATGAAGGGAAAGCGACACAAAAGCAAATTCAGGCTTGGGTGGCAAACCGTTACTATTACCAAATTAATATCCCACTGAAAGATGCGGCCATTATGGCCAATTGTCCTGATCAACGTGTGCGTCAAGAGTGGATTCAACGCATGATCGATCAAGATGGTATTTATCCTGATGGCGGTGGTCGTGAAGCGTGGTTAAGCTTGGCAGAAGCAGTGGGATTAACCCGCGAACAGGTGGTTTCTGAAGAATTGGTATTGCCTGGTGTACGTTTTGCCGTAGATGCTTATGTTAATTTTGCGCGTCGCACCACTTGGCGTGAAGCAGCAAGTAGTTCCTTAACTGAATTATTCGCACCACAAATTCATCAGTCTCGTTTAGAGTCTTGGCCGAAACATTATCCTTGGATTCAAGAACAGGGTTATACCTACTTCCGTTCTCGTCTAAGTCAAGCACGCCGCGATGTAGAACATGGTCTGACCATCACCTTAGATTCGTTTAAAACGGTTGAAGAACAAGAGCGTATGCTCGAAATCTTACAATTTAAATTGGATATTCTTTGGACCATTTTAGATGCTTTGACTTTGGCCTATGTGCATAACCAAGCGCCTTATCATAGTGTCACCGCTGATCATGTTTGGCATAAGGGATTATTCAAATGAGTTTACCTGAATTAGATTTATCGATTATTCCAACATGGCGTCAAGGTTATCGTTTTCAGTTTGAACCGGCTCAAAATGCGTATGTTCTCCTGTACCCTGAAGGTATGATCAAATTGAATGAAAGCGCGAGTGAAATTGGTCAGTATATCGATGGACAAACCACGATTGCTGATATTATTCAAAAAGTCACCGCAAAATTTGGTGATATCCCTGAAATCAAACAGGACATTATTGAATATATGTTGGTTGCTCAACGTGAACATTGGATTGATTTAGCATGAAAGCAACTGTAGGGCTGCCACTGTGGTTATTGGCTGAATTGACTTACCGTTGCCCTTTACAATGTCCTTATTGTTCTAATCCTCTTGATTATGCTTTGCATAATCAAGAGTTGAGCACACAGGAATGGTTTAATGTTTTTGACCAAGCACGCCAAATGGGAGCCGTTCAACTGGGTTTCTCAGGGGGTGAACCTTTAGTTCGTCAAGATCTTGAAGAATTGGTGGAGTATGCACATCAAAAAGGTTTCTATACCAATTTGATTACCTCAGGTATGGGCTTAAACGAAGCACGGATTGCAGGGTTAAAACAAGCAGGTTTGCAACATATTCAAATCAGCTTTCAAGCCAGTGATCCCGTCGTGAATAATGCCCTTGCTGGCTCTAAACATGCATTTCAGCAAAAGTATGATATGTCACGTCTGGTGAAACAGTACGGTTATCCTATGGTGCTGAATTTCGTTATTCATCGGCATAATATTGATCAAATTGATCAAATCATTGAGCTCTGTTTGGAGTTGGAAGCGGATACCGTTGAATTGGCGATTTGCCAATTTTATGGTTGGGCCTATGAGAACCGTCAGGGCTTATTACCGACCAAAGAACAATTGGTTCGTGCTGAACGCATTACTAATGAATATCGTCAAAAAATTCAGGAACAAAATATCAAGTGTAAATTGATTTTTGTGGTCCCGGATTATTATGAAGAACGTCCAAAAGCCTGCATGGACGGATGGGGTAAAATCTTTTTAACAGTCTCTCCAGATGGGACTGCCCTACCTTGTCATGCGGCACGTCAGCTCCCCATTCAATTCCCAAATGTTAAAGAGAGTCAACTTTCCGAGATTTGGTATGACTCACTGAGCTTTAATGAATTCCGTGGTGATGACTGGATGCCAGACATGTGCCAAAGCTGCTCAGATAAAGATCGAGATTATGGCGGTTGTCGTTGTCAGGCATTTATGATGACGGGTGATGCTAAAAATGCTGATCCTGTTTGTGGTAAATCACCTGATCATTATAAGATTTTAAATGCTCGAATCGAAAGTGAAACCCCGATTCCTTTTGATCAACTGGTGTTTAGAAATCCTAAAAATTCTAGACAACTCAGTCAAAAACAATTGATTCCAACACGTACCGTGAGCGACTAATCAGGACACTTGAAGACATGATCTTTGATGGACATAATGACCTATTGACCAGTCTATGGCTCAGTTCTGCCAAAGATCCAGTGCATGAATTCCTTCATGGTACGTTGCCTGGACATTTAGATTTCAAACGTTGTCAGGAAGCACAATGGATGGGAGGATTATTTTCAATTTTTCTCCCCCCTTACGGCTATTTGCAAAAGCATCATCCGGAAAAAATTAAAGATCGCACTGCAACGGATTTTAGTGAAGAACAGATCATTGAGATTTGCACTGCTCAGTTGGAAATGGCTCAGCAGTTGCAATTACGTTCTGAAGGCAAAATTCAGATTTGCACATCTTTAGAACAAGTGAAGACCTGTTTTCAGCATCAGCAATTGGCGATTGTGCTGCATTTAGAAGGTGCCGAGGTTTTAGAATGCGAACCTAAACTTTTGGATACTTTTTATGAAAAAGGTTTACGGAGTATCGGGCCACTTTGGAATCGGAAAAGTCGGTTTGGGGATGGTCTGAATGCATCTTTCCCGCATTCGCCAGACACTGGATCAGGTTTAACGGAACAAGGCAAAGAATTAGTACGCATCTGTGAAAACAAAGGCATGATCATTGATGTCTCTCATATGAATGAGCGCGCTTTTTGGGATACTGCGGATATCCTTAAAGGCTTTAATCAGCCGATTGTCGCTACCCATTCCAACGTGCATGCCTTGTGTGCTCAAGCGCGAAATCTCACAGATTCGCAATTACAAGCCATTCAACGAAGTCATGGCATGGTCGGTATTAATTTTGATGTGGCTTTTTTAAGAAGCGATGGACAGCGTGATCCGAACACCTCAATTGACACCATTATCGATCATCTCAGTTATTTACTTGAACATTTGGGAGAAGATCATGTTGGGTTTGGTTCAGATTTTGACGGTTGTTTGCTGCCATTGGAGTTGGGTGATGTGACATATATGCCTTACCTACTTGAACGTATGCAGCAACGTGGTTTTTCTGAAGCGCTGATCGAGAAAATCAGTTCTCAAAATTGGTTTAACTTTTTAAATCAAATATTGAAGGCATAATTGTGTTTTCTTTAGAATACTTAAAATTAACATAACACACGTTATACGAAGTTAAAAATGGGAGCTATAAGCTCCCATTTTTAGTCTTTAATTCGCTTTTTCGCTTCGTCATAAACTATGCTATCAGCTCGTTTTCCGACGGTAATGAGCAGGATAACTACCTGATCATCTTTAACTTGATAGACAAGTCGGACACCAGCTTTTAATAATTTGATTTTATAGCAACCTGCAAGATCGCCTCTAAGCATGTTCTTTGGAATATGTGGCTGCTCTATGACTTTAGCTAGTTTCTTTTTAAATTGATCTCGTATAGCAACAGGGAGTTTTTCCCATTCTGCTGTAAAGTCCTTGTGACGTAAAAGCTTATAAGTCATCTAATGTGACTTCCTCAAACATCTCTTTAGGATCGTTAATGCGCTTACGGACAAGAGCTAATAATTCTTCATCTTCTTCCGAAAGCAAAGCTTTTTTGACAGGCAGTTTCCCAGTCGTAGCAACATATTCAAGAATACTAGTGAAGAAATCCGTAGGTGCAATACCTTGCTCTTTAAGGATTGAATAAGATTTTTCTTTAAGGGCTTCATCGACCCTGAAGTTAACAGTAGCCATCATATTTCCCAAGTGTTTAATGTACTAGGATTAGTGTAATGCAAATTGCATTACAAGTCGACTTCGCATAACAGCCATTATGTTAAATGGGCTGAATATTACTGAATTTATTCAATGATTTTTACTTAAAATCCAACGATATTTAATATCGTTTCAATATTGAATATTGTTGCAATATTTGATATTGTTGCTTTATTCATTAAGGAATTTATATTATGAAGGTTTCAGGTTTAAACAGTAGCGGATGTATTCTCTCAAGTATGGCTAAAACTCATTTAGAGAAAGGTTGGTTTGATGGTGCATGTATAAAAGGGAAAGATAATAACTTTATTATTTTTTTTACAGGTAAAGACGCAGATTGGGATGGAAAACCATTGATGCTTAGTAGTTCTAGAAACCCATTCGAACCAAGAGTATTTAAAAGTATTGATGGTGCTGCTGCTGAGTTAAGCAGAATAGGAATCCAAAAAATTATTTTGGTTCTTACAGATATAACCAATAACATTTAGTTAATATTTCCTAAAATTAACATAATACAGGGCAGAGTAAAACTTGAAGTGCGACATAAACCACCTAATTAATTTAAAGGGTTTATGGAGTATATAAAATTGTCATACCATCATCTTAACTTTG
>NZ_KB850182.1:10486-35995 GCF_000369745.1 Acinetobacter sp. CIP 64.7
GATTATCATAAGACTTTTCAAACTGTCGCACCTCATGTTTGAATTCGCCCAGCTTATACAAAGTCTAAAATGGGAGCCTTAAGCTCCCATTTTTAATAATTTTGTTGATAATTTCGCATAAATACCATTATGTTAAATGGGGTAAGGGAGAATTCCTATTTAGGTAGCGTGGATTCTTTAAAATACTATCTATGACTTATGTAATTTTTCTAAATTACTTAGAGTCTTTAAATCAAATGTGGCAAATGACCCATTCCACTGAGGAATAAACGGATTTGGATTATATGGATTTTCTTTATTTATATTTAGTATGTCCTCTATGAACTGTAAGTCCTGAACGTTTAATACTTTCTTGATTTCGTCGAAGTAACTAGCTCTTTCTGACTTAACAAAAACTTTTAAAGCATGGTATCGATGATTTAATATATAGAAAGACACATGAGGCCACCACCTTTTTATATAAAAATCATCACTTTGGAAGCCAAATGTTAAAGATTTAATAAACAAGAATGCATCTGCTTCACACACTTCTTCAAAAGTAATAACTTGATTATCAGAATAGTCTTTTACAAGATCTCCTAATGGCGAATACTTTCTTGGTTTTAAGTTATTTCCAATAAAATTATATTCTCTTGGAAGAAAAATGCTAAAAGTCATATATTTTTTTTCTAATAAATGCCGATTATGAAAATTTTCGGGCAACATATAGAGTTCATCTAGAATCTCTTTAAGTTCATTAAACTCTTCATTTTTAATTAAAATAGATATTAAAGAAAGAAAAATTTGATAGTTTAAAAAACAAAATAATTCTAAATCTGCTTGTAAACGACCTCTTTGATTTGGAATCACAGTTAATAAATCTAAAAGGCTTTCTAAAAAGCTACGGAAATGTTTAAAAATCTTAGAGTCATTAGAATGAGTACAAACAGTATTAACAATTTTTTTAAACTCATTCAAATGAGGTTGAAAATGTTCAATTTTTTGTTTGAATGCTTCTTCAAGATTACTATCTTCTTCTGAAAGAGAAAATTTTGGCAATTCTGAATGAAGCTTATCTAAGTATTGTTTTACTAAACTGCTGGCATTACTTTTTCCCTTTTCTAAAGCATCTATTGCCATTCGATATTGAGTATTTGTGAATAATGCAACTTGATCATCTTCAGCTACAATAAAACTCGGAGCACTACCAAGAAGTTTAGGTTTCTCATATTTGTATTTATCATAAGCCCAACGAACTAACTTTTCATATTCCTCTGCATATCTTTCAGAATTCGATAAATCAACATGTAGTCTTCCTGCATAAAATATAGGTTTAGGAGCGTTAGGCTCAGCTATAACAGCGACAATTTTATTTTTATCCCTCTTACTATAAAGCTCCTGCGATAGAATCGTAGATTCTGTTCCAACACCGCCATGGCGTTGATTTGCACGGTCCGTATATTTTCCATCAATAATCATTATTATTTTAGTAATAGTAGGATCATTAACCATACTTTCCATGAAAATTATTGGGTCATCCCCTTCTCTTAATTCCCATTTATCTAGTGCAATATCAATACCATCTTTTATTAAGCTTTCAGCTAATTCTAATACCCACTCTTCATGTTCAGGACTTGACCAACTATATGAGATAAATATTTTAGGTACATCGATTTGCTGCATTTTTAATTTCTCAAAGATAAACAATGATTTTAAAGTTTGAACCGTACCGGGTTTGTCGGAGACTTTTTTATTTAAGTTAGGCCACCTGACCTAACGGGTTAATCTTATCATAGTACATTGCTTCAAACTCAAAAGGTGATACATAACCTAGTGCACTATGTACACGCTCTTTATTGAACCAATCTACCCAATTTAGTGTCGCAAGTTGTACATCTGCTAAACCTTGCCAATCTGCTTTTAGATATTCAATCACCTCTGTTTTGTATAAGCCATTCACCGTTTCAGCCAAAGCATTATCGTATGAATCACCGGTCGTACCGACTGATGCTCGTAAATTTGCTGCTTCTAAACGATTGGTATAGCGAATGGAAAGATATTGCACACCTCTGTCGGAATGATGAATCACATTCTTTGGCATGCCTCGATCATGCAATGCTTGCTCCAATGCATCGAGCACCATATCTGTATTCATCCGTGTCGATACTTTCCATCCAACAATTGCTCGTGAGAACACATCAATAATAAATGCAGTATAAACCCAGCCTGAATTTGTTTGAATATACGTAAAGTCACCCACCCATAGTTGGTTTGGATGATCAGCATTAAAATTACGTTTCACTAAATCATCTGCCCGTTTTTGGTCATCTCGGTTACGGGTGGTTTGTTTATTCTTACCACGCCAAACACCTTGTATACCTAGCTTTTGCATCAATCGAGCAACTGTACAACGTGCAATCACATAGCCTTCACGTTTCAGTTGTTGCCAGACCTTACGCACACCATACCGACCTGAACTTTCCTTCCAAATTCGTTTAATTTGTTCAGCATGATGAAGGTCATGCAGATCCCGTTTCGCTCGATGTTCTGGATTGTCTGCGAGATCTAAAGTCCGGTAATAGGTTGAAGCAGCGATCGGTAAAATTCTACAAATCGCCTCAACACCATATAACGCCTTATTGTTATGGATAAAATCCACCATTATTTGTGTGGGCGGTCGAGCTCCGCCTGGGCGAAAAAAGCCGCTGCTTTACGTAGAATTTCGTTAGCACGTTGCAGTTCTTTATTTTCGCGTTCCAGTTGTTTGATACGTTCTTGGTCTGAAAGCTGCTGTGCTTTAACTGGATTTTGTTGATCTAAGTATTTTTGATGCCAGGCACGAAGTGTTTCAGGAGTACAGCCAATTTTAGGAGCAATTGCTGTGATTGCAGCCCAATTCGATGGATAATCTTTCTCGGATTCAATCAATAATTGAACCGCTCTTTCTCTGATTTCAGGGGTATATTTTAATTTTGTCATCGGGATAGTCTCTCAGAATATTGACTCTCCGACAAACCCGGTACGGTTCAGTTATATGACTTATTTTTAAGTTCAATAGGGGAAGAAAGAAAAAGTAATTCAGCGTTGATTATTTACTATCAATTTAAGATTTCCTAGAATTAACATAATACACCTTATACGAAATACTTGATATTTATCATTAAATTTCAGTATATTAGATCAAGCCGTTGTGGGGCATAGGGTACCAGAGCGGCTTTTTATTGATTATTTATGTTCCACGCTTAAAATTCGAACAATGTTTCATGATTTTTATAAGTTAAACGGCTTTGTTGCATAAATATGTAAGCATCTGATTTAAATAAATTTAATTTTGGATCAAAAAATAATCAAAACCTTTAAAATCATATAGTTATGAAATCTTTGTGCAACAAAGCCAAGTTAAACTAAATTTAGTTGCCAATCCCAATAAGCTATTCACTAACTTGTAAATATCGGTATACCGCCTGACGACTAATCCCAAAAGCTTTTCCTAATGCCATTTTTGATGGATACTTCCCTTCCCTCCATGCTTGTCGTAAAGCTTCAGCTTGGTCAGGCTTTAGTTTATGCACCCGACCTTTGTACTTCCCCTGAGCAGAGGCGAGTTTTATTCCTTCCTTTTGCCGCTCTAAAATGATCTCACGTTCGAACTGTGCAAAAGCACCCATCAATTGCAGCATCAAATTATCCATCGGGGTGGATTCGGCCGTAAAAGTAATATTTTCTTTTACAAACTGGATGGCAATCCCTCGTTTGACCAGTTTATCTACTTCAGTGACCAAATCTTTCAGGCTTCGCGCAAAACGATCCATGGAATGTACAATCACCCTGTCCCCTTCCCGGACATAGTTCAACATTTCCTGAAATTTAGGTCGGTCAGTATTTTTACCTGAAGCACGGTCAACAAAAATCCGGTCGACTTCAATTCCCTCAAGTTGACGTCCAGTGTTTTGCTCGACAGAACTTACCCGGATATACCCTACTTTTTGGCCTTTCAATTTTTCACGCCCCAATTGGATAAAAATGAACAATTTCGTAAATTATAAATCTTTAATACTAAAGTTACATGTTATTTATGATTAAAAATCATTTAAATGATACATAATTTCATGAACTTTCAGATTGTAACTTTAGAGTATACTCCAAGTTTACATAACATCTCTTATAGGAATTTCTTTGTAAGTTTCGAGTAAAGTTCTATAAAATCACCTAATTTTTTAATTCACGATTCAAGTTATTGAATATATTTAAATTTTTTTCATTAAATTTTTTTTTGATTTTTTGCATAAAAAACTGTAAATTATTAATTAATCACATTATATATTCTTAATATTGTTGTGAGTTATCGCATAGGCGATTTATAGAAACAAATCACTCATGTGATATGTAACCCTTAAGTGAGTTATCGCATAGGCGATTTATAGAATCACTAGAGGTGAATGAGCCACTTGGTTATGGTGAGTTATCGCATAGGCGATTTATAGAAATTCTGACTTCACTAAAATTCGTCTGACTGAAGTGAGTTATCGTATAGGCGATTTGTAGATCCATTTTGACCTCGTGTAAGCCCAAGTGTTGGCGAGTTATCGCATAGGCGATTTTCAGAAAGTCCATTTTAAAAATGGGCTTTTTTGATGGTGAGTTATCGCATGATTTTGAAATTAGTTATTTAAGATTCTCTATAAACATGTCACCTTTCGCTCCAACTCATCAACTGATTTAAATTCCTCACCATAGAAACCCTCTGATTTTAGTATTCCAAAGAAGCTCTCCATTGCAGCATTATCTAGGCAGTTGCCTTTAGCCGAATCAACGATTAGGAATATCAACTACACATTCAAAAATCTATTGCTCTTTTAGTATTCATTTATGTTTCTTGTAAGAGTCTTTAAAAGTACATTTAATCATGCTTTTAAGTATGCTATTGTTCCTGCATCACTTGTAGCAATTCACCTAGACGCCAAACACTACTCTATAGAGGCTTAACCATGACTCAACTAATCCATGCGCGAATGACTGCAAGTATTACTGAACTCAAAAAGAGTCCGATGGATACAGTTTTGGCAGGCAAAGGTGAGCCTGTCGCAATCCTCAATCGTAATACACCAGCGTTTTACTGTGTTCCTGCTGATCTATATGAAACGATGATGGAGCAACTAGAAGAATTGGAACTGAATAAGATTGCAGATGCTCGTGCGAATCAGAAACGCGTTCGAGTAAATATTGATGACCTATAAGTTAGACTTTTTAGAAGAAGCATTAGCAGAATGGAACAAGCTGAATCCAAGCATTAAGCAACCATTGAAGAAAAAGTTGATCAAGGTTTTGGAGAATCCTCGTATTCCCAAAAATAAGCTGTCAGGACATCCTAACCGCTACAAGATCAAACTTCACAGTATTGGCTATCGTTTGGTTTACGAAGTCATTCATAAATGATGTAATGCCCATAAGCATGATATGCCCATGAATACATTTGTGCTTATGGGCATTTTTTATTTCAGTATCCTCTGATTGAATAGTTGTTTATTGCAACTTATTTGAAACTAATTGAGAACTAAAAAGAAACCAATATATAACTAATTTATGGGGTGCTGCTTAATACAGACAGGATTCATTCAGAACATTTAAGCAATCACATACTGCCACAACCAAACCAATAATCGCATTACACCTAAAATCACTGCTGCATAGGCGTGTAAAATCAAATAAACAAAGGTAATCCAGCCACTTGCTTCATCGACCTCACGACCTGAATATTCGCACAACACTACAAAAGCTACAGCCCATATCTCCATCACAATCGTTGTTTTCAATACTCATAACCAAGGAAAATGCAGCAACCACACCCAAGCAATAAAAAGCAGTGCAACCGTGAGTAAAATCTTACTGAGCTGTCCCAAGATTTGTAATGACCTACTCCATTGAGGAGCTCGGTCGGATAATAGGAGGACTGCTCCCTGTATCCTAGACATGAGATAAGTCACGAAGAAGTCATTGAGATTTTATGGAAGAAAATTCTCGACATCATTAGCCATTAATTTTTATAGGGACTGTATTAAGTTGAATCTAGTACAGTCCCTATATTAAAACCAATTTACAACTAAATTGGTTTCAAATTGATTTTTATTTAGTTTCACTCTTCTTTTAACCTCTTCAAAGCAAATCTGATAATTCCATTATGCGTTTGTCCATACTTTTCAGCCAACTCAGTGAGTAACTGATATTCATATTCGTTCATTGGAATTGTATGCGTCTTAAATTTTCTAGGTGCTTTCGAATCTAGTTTTTGAGTAGTTTCCTCGTTAGCACCATTGATGAAGGCTTCCATTTCGGGAGAAGGTTTTGCCAATTCTCTTTTCTTAATCATGCTAAAAGCTCCTCCATAAAAGCCTCAAACTCCGCTATTGCTTTTGGATTATTGGATTCAATAACACCTTTGCCTTCAGCAGTGACATCACGGTAAACCTTGCGATCATGGATTACTGATGACAAGGCTGTGAACAATGGGAAGTCAGCGAGATAATCGTTTGCTTGCTGTACTTCAGACACTGATGGATTTGTAGGTGCCAATGTTAGTAAGCCAAAAGGTTTCAAGTCTTCATTGAATGACTTGGCTTGATCTATGACTTCAGAGAGATGAGGTAGGGTATCTAGATCGAATTGAGATGGTCTAAACGGTACTACAAGGTAATGAGCTGTGAGCATTGCTGTTCTCAGCTCTTTACTATCATGACCTGCAACATCAACAACAACATAGTCATAACGACTATCCAAGTCTTTTAAAGTGTTTTTGATATCGCCATAGCGTTGTACACAATGCACTTTAGGTAAGTCAGTATTATCCCTGTCTTTAACCCAATTCGCTGAACTTTGCTGAGGATCAGCATCAACTAAAACTATGTCTTTGTTATGTTTAGCAAGATATGATGCAATGTTGATGGCTATTGTCGATTTACCACATCCACCTTTTTGACTTCCAATCAAGATAATCATTTTATTTGTAATTTGTAACTAATTTGAATGCAATATAGTTGTATTTTCAAGTGGTGTAAATGACAACTTAAAAAATTCTGTTATCTGCTGATTTAGGGCAGGTCCTCATTTGAAGAATTAGTTTTAAATACTTAAAATCCTCCTTTGAGTTATTTTTATTTCTATATTTTCAATGGCACGTACTCTTCTTACCGATGATATCTGGCAGCAAATTCAAGATACTATGCGATTACATGGTTGCTACCGTTCAAAGAATAGTAGAAATATCATGGAAGCGATCTTATGGAAACTGCATACAGGCGCCACATGGCGTGATATTCCTCAAGAATTTTGTCCTTGGCAAACTGCTTATAATCGTTTTAATCGTTGGGCAAGCAAGGGATTGTGGAATAAATTTTTTTTAGATTACGAGGCGTCTTGGATCAAGAATGGGTATTCATTGACGGAAGCTACATACGCGTGCATCAACATGCAAGTGGAGCTCGGAATGGTTTCGAAAGAGCAATTGGACAATCACGTGGTGGACGAACAACAAAAATACATCTTGCAACCGACGCGAATGGATTACCGATTGATTTTAAAATCACTGGGGGTGGCGTCCACGACAGTCAAGTTGTAAAACAACTGATTGATACTGTAGGCGAGGCAACTTATCTCATTGCTGATAAGGGGTATGATGCTGAGCACATTAGAATATATGCCCAGAACAAGGATATGATTCCCATTATTCCAATGAGATCAAATAGTAAAAGATCGAATAAGGAGTTTGATAAATATCTATATAAATTAAGACATTTAGTTGAAAATGTGTTTGCGAGATTGAAACATTTCCGAGCGATTGTAACCCGATTTGATAAGCTTGCACGAAATTATCAGTCTATGATTTACATTGCTTACATGTTTATTTGGTGTAAAACCAAATGAGGACACGCCCTAGCATTAGTCTACATTTTCCCACCTAAATGATGGTTATTCTTCATACTGATTCATCAGTGTAAATTGATACTCGTAAAACAAGAAATTATCTTAAATTTTTAAACAGTAATTCTTTTATTTTTAATATTTTTAATATTTTTATTTTTAAGTCCTCTGTAATCCTTGTATAGCAAGTGTTTCAGAGCTTATAAGTCTACATTTTCCCACCTTCAAGTCTACATTTTCCCACCTTCAAGTCTACATTTTCCCACCTTCAAGTCTACATTTTCCCACCTTCAAGTCTACATTTTCCCACCTTGTGTCTACACTGTTGATTGATGTATGCTAATTGGATGATTATATGGGGAAGTTTCAGTGAAAAATGAGCTTGTAGTTAAGGATAATGCGTTAATCAATGCCAGCTATAATTTGGATACAACAGAACAACGACTGATTCTCCTGGCAATTGTGCAAGCAAGAGAGCTAAGCAAGAATGTGGACGCTAATAGTACCTTAGAGGTTCATGCTCATCATTATATGAAGCAGTTTAATGTGGATAAGCATGCGGCCTATGAGGGGCTTAAAAACGCAGCTAGCAATCTATTTGAGCGCAAATTCAGTTACAAGGGCATCCATGAGGGGACTCAGCAGGAAAAGATCGTGAAATCACGCTGGGTTTCCAAAATAGCCTATGTTGATTCAGCCGGGATTGTAGAGCTAACTTTTGCACCAGATGTAATTCCATTGATTACACAGCTAGAGAAGTCTTTTACTGCTTATGAGCTTAAACAGATCAGTTCTCTCACAAGCAAATACGCAATTCGTCTTTACGAGTTACTGATCCAATGGCGTACTGTTGGCAAGACACCTATGTTTGAGTTAGACGACTTTCGCTTTAAGCTTGGATTAGCAGAGGATGACTATGTCAAAATGGCGAACTTCAAAGCCCGAGTACTCGATACAGCATTAAACCAAATTAATGAACTAACAGATATCATTGCTTCTTATGAGCAACATAAAAATGGACGTGTTATTAGTGGCTTCTCATTTACGTTCACAACTAAGCAGCAACCTAAGGAAGTCACTCACACCAAAACTAAGAAGCTAACAGACAAGCAGATTCAATTCTTTGCCAACAAGCTAGCTCACCATGATCCATTTGCAAGCCAAAAAGCTGCAGTAGGGGAAAGCTATGCTGATCTAGAGAAAAGGCTTCTGATCGAATTACAAGATGCCCAGATTGTCGGAAAGTATGCTGGTGTCCTCAAAGAGATAGGTCTTGAGGTGTAGCATCATGCAATTATATTAGTTTTATATAACAACTAATATAGTTGTTAATTGATTGCAATTGGATTGTAAAAAAGTTAAGTAGTAGATAATTCATTTGCCAACTGTTCAAGCACGAGCATGTTGCTGAAACTCACCTTCTTAGATCCCGTACTTGGTTTTAGCTTAAGCTTATGTGCTATGCCACTACTTCTTTTAATGGAGGTCTTAGATATGGATAGGTTGCCTTTAGTTGTTAGTTCTGAAGAATCTCAAAACATGCAGGAAATCCCTAAAGGTGCTCATCGTGAATAGCTAGGACAACAAGTGGTTGGTGATCTTGTGGATATTTCCGAGCTAACCGATCAGTCAATTAAACACATGGTTTTGAATAAAACAGGAGTACAACCAATTTTAGGTGCAATAGCAGTGATCGCAGCCTAATTAGATGGATAGTGTTTTTCAGATTCAATCAATAATTGAACTGCTCTTTCTCTGATTTCAGGAGTATATTTTAATTTTGTCATCGGAACATTCTCTCAGAATACTGAGTTTCCGACAAACCCGGTACGGTTCAGCCCATTAACATAGCTAATTTCATTTTTTATGTAACTGGAATACAAAGGCCCTTGTTTTAACAAGGGCCTTTGTATTAAATTGATTGGCGTTACAGTTAAATGATATTACCAGTATCTTTTAACGAAAGATCTGTAGAGCTGAAACTCGTACAGATAATCACCAGAGGCTTGTAACTGCCAGTTCCTCATATTTTAAATAAATTATTCTTTTGTACAACCGTTTATATGTAAATTTTTTTGTACACAGTCTAATTTTTTGAGAAATTGTTTTGGTTTCAATGCCTCAGATATAAAAAATTTCGTTAAATGTGCTTCGTAATACAATTTAAACCTATGGGTTCGTTCACTACGTCTGTACAAAAGATTAAGTTTGTAAGTGCAACTGTTTATATGTTGGCTTGATCTTCTTCGTGGCTTTGATGTGCAGGTGGATAAGTGACGGCAGGCATCAAAGGCTAAAGATTTTATAATCGCTTTCCTATCTGAAGAATTGCACTGGGGAAAGGGCGCAGGGAATACGTTGGTCGATTGTTTAAGTGGCATGTTGGGTAGTTCCCTCGCCGAGATAACAAGCCAATGAGAGAGAAAGGCGTGTGCGGGTGGATAGTTAGATCCAAAATACTCTCTTGCGACTCAGACTAAACGCAATCTGAGCGTGTCGATTGAAAGCGAAAGGCGGCTCCATACCGTGAAGAGCAACAACGGCAATATTCAAATACCTGTGTCAATTTTTATTGGCGAAGGTAGGGTGAATATTGCCGAAATCTGCTCAGGGCTCTCCACCCGTGATGAGCATTGCGAATCACGGGTGGAGAGCCCTGAGCAGATTTCGAGCATTAATAACCGAAGTTAAAAGTAGAGGTTAAGCAGCCATTAGAGGTGGTCTTTCATGATTGTAATGCCACAGCCAAATCGTTGCATAATCTTGTACTTCTTCCAGTATGTCAAATAGATACTTGCTTAGCCAAGTATAATGTATAGTCCGATTATAACGCTCAATATACGCATTCTGCTGTGGCTTACCTGGTTGAATATATTCAATACGAATACCTTGTTCAGTTACCCAGCGTACAAATTCATGACTGATAAACTCCGGGCCATTGTCACACCGAATAACTAACGGCTTTTTTCGCCACTCCAGCAACTGATTCAACGTACGAATAACCCTGATTTTCGGTAATGAGAATCCTGCTTCAATGGCTAAACCTTCTCGACGGTAATCATCAATTACATTCAATAATCGAAACTTGCGACCATCGGAAAGTTGATCATGCATAAAATCTAATGACCAAACCTGATTTTCTAGGATGGTTCTTTCAATGGTTCAGGCGCATGCCGTTTTAGTCTTCTTCTCGGTTTAATACGCAGATTCAGTACCAACTCACAGTAAATGCGGTAAACCCGTTTGTGATTCTAGCAGTGACTCTTAACATGCTGTAAATACGAGAAGCACAGACCAAAACTCCAATCGGGATTTTCCTCAGTGAGTTCAATAAGCTGTTCTGCAATAAATGTATTGTCATCGCTAAGTTTAGCCTGATAACGGTAGCAGGTTTCACTTATCACAGACATTGCTTCCAACTCTATTAATGAAGTATCCATACCGCCATATTTAGCACGCCATTTATAGAATATAGCATTGCTCATACCATGTTCACGCCAAAGAGTAGCTACAAGTGTACCAGATTCTGCCTGTTTCAAAATGGACATGATCTGACTGTCAGTAATTTTAGATGTTTTCATACAGAATTTCCTGCTTGTATCTTAAGAGAAAATTCCACTTTTAGATCCTTTTATTTTTAGGGGGAATTGCCTCATAAAGTCCTTATTTGATCTTATCAATTTGCAGTGTACTGAAGTTCGAGCAATTAAAGATCCATTATAAGATGAGTCATTTTGCTTTGAAAGCAACAATATATCTGAACTCTTTAAAAGCAGCCTATGCAGAAATTTTTTGTTTGAAAAAGGCTGCTGCGCAATAATTATTAATAGAATTTATGTATTAATTTCATAAGACAGAATAATAAATTTAAAAAATTGTGATGCACTTCACATACTGTCTGTTTCTAACAAAAAACCGTCCGTTTCTAACAAAAACAAAAGTGTTACATCCCCAAAATTAAAACGTTACATGTCACGAGTTAAACCTGAAATTTGAAGGATAGATGTGTTATTTTTCTTTATCATTAATTATTAATTAATTGATATTTATGTAAAAAATATTTTATTTAGCAGGGAAAACAAATTAATTGAAAATAAGAATACGATGCTGAAAACGATATGAATTTGATGACTGACTCAAAAATAAATAAAAAAATAAACCTCAACACATTTTTATAAAAAAATCTGCATGATTTCAAGCCAATTTCAAATTTTTTAAGATGTTTTAGATATAAAACTATATCAATGAACATTAATTCGAGATTGAACGCTGATTTACAACTCGTTCCCGGTTAAGAAATAAAGTAACTCTTTCAAAAAAAATAGATGATTTCGTTCAAAAAAAATCGAAATTCGACAGATGGGATTTGAATTTTTTAATTCCTTTATGCTTGGGATTCAGGAGGGGAAATTGTTCTTAAAAAGAGCAGTTTATTAAGCAAGCCTACCTGTAGCTACAAAAATAAAGTTCTACGAACTTCACTTTTGGTACGCAACAGGGCTTGTTAGGGGCGACCCCCTAAGACCCCATAAATCACCAATCCGAACAGGATAGATAAATGAAAAGGACCAAACGTGAAATCACGAAGCGACTTCGTTTTAATGCTGAACAGGGGGCGCAGTTAGATAGTTTTCTTCAGGAACATGGAATTGGATTTACCAAGCTGATTCATATCCTTATTCAGCGCGAGTTATGTCGATGTTGGCCACTTGTTCACCAGACCAGTGAAGAACAAGCCCTTAGTGAACCTTCTAAGCTGTGGCAGTCCGTACCACTCAAAAAAAGATCCTTAAAAAATAC
Source organism: Acinetobacter sp. CIP 64.7 (assembly GCF_000369745.1). Classification (GTDB taxonomy): domain Bacteria; phylum Pseudomonadota; class Gammaproteobacteria; order Pseudomonadales; family Moraxellaceae; genus Acinetobacter; species Acinetobacter fasciculus. Next base: position 23,180 of record NZ_KB850182.1, read on the forward strand.
AGTGGGTCGCCCGATACCCAGTGCCGACCCTCAACTCTTACTGGAACTTGGCCGAATCGGAAATAATATCAACCAGATTGCACGTTCACTGAACTTCTTATGTCTTCAACAAACTGAAGACATTCAGAAGTTTTCCTTTGTCGATTGCGTGGATGTTCTGGTCACGATTCAGTCTGATTTACATCAATATCTTCCTGTGCTCCCAAAATATTTTGTTTCTGATCAGCTTGCGAAAAACAGAAAAGCAAAAGCAATTCAAAGGGTAATGGAGGATCGATAGATTATGCTCATTAAATTTTTAAAGTCAGGCACAGGCGATCCAAAGCTGGCAGCAGCCTATGTAACAGGTGAGCAGGATCATCAAGGTGACCGAAGAGCAGGAGTAAAAATCCTGAGAGGAGATCCTGCCACCTTTGCGATCATTGCTGAAAGTATCAAGTTTCAATACTGCTACACCTCTGCAGTGATTGCCTGGTCGCCCGAAGACCATGTATCGGATGCACAGCTTGAAGAAGTTCTGGATCTGTTTGAGGAACATGCTTTTGCCGGATTGAGTCCAGAACAATATCACATGACAGCTGTAATGCATGCTGAGGATAATGGCTCACGCCATCTACATATACTGGTCCCTCGAATTGAACTGAATTCAGGAAAATCATTAAACATTGCTCCACCAGGACATCATCATTACTTTGACCCACTGCGTGATTTTTTAAACCATAAATATGGTTGGGCAAGACCTGATGACCCTACCCGTATAAAGAGCATAAAACTTAAAAATCATCATGAGATGCAAAACGCAGCTGCAATTAAAGCCGGTATGCAGCATCTGCCCAAAAAGACCCGTTTGGAGTTAATTCACCAATATGTAGAACAACGCATTGTCTATGGAATCATCAATAACCGAGATGATTTGCTCAAGAGTCTGTCCGAACTTGGTGAGTTAAGTCGAAAAGATGATCACTACATTTCACTTAAGACCAGTTATGGAACAGACCGTTTAAAAGGGAAGTTTTATCATGCAGAGTTTTCATTCGATGCTTACCGAAAAAATCGAGCAGGACCGGAAGCAGCACGAGCAGTATTGCCTGGACATCCGGCAGGACTTGCAGCACCTTCAGCAGAACTCACAGAATGCCTTAAGCGACTTGAACAAGTTCGAAGAAAACGTTTTACGTATCACCAAAAATATTATCGAACCGGAATTCCTGCGACTGGAGAGTCTCTCGAACCACTATCAGGATTATCGGCAGAGCCTGGAGCAACAGTTAAAGCAAAGCTTGGCAGAAACCCAGACTATCGATCTGGAATTGATGTTGTACAACATCAAAACCGACACCCAATTTCAGGACATTCTGAAGCTACATCAGCGCCAACAGAAAATCTTGCAAAATCTACAGATCGATTTGAGCAGGAACAGGGAATTACTCGACCAGATACAGCAGAGCAGCGAGCAAGAGCAACAGAACAGCAGTGCACTACGCAACGACCTTCTCAACATGATGCCATTGCTGAAACAAATACAGCAGCAATGCCGCAACAACAGCTCTCAAGCGAAATTAGCAGAACAGTTAAGCCATCAGCTTGGAGATGGAATCAGCTTGATACAGCAGCTCCATCAGCAATGCAAAAAAATACTGTGGTGTCTTGGGATATTCGGCACATTCAGCATGCTGTCACTGCTCAGGGATTTTATCTAAATATCGGAGTGCAACATGATAGAAACATTGTTACAAACCCAAAAAAACCAGTTGATTCTCCAGCTAAAGGGCATGATTCAAGCTTTGGAACAAAAAACGGAAGTACTTCAGGAGGAAGCCCGGCATTACCAACAGGTCTTCGAAGCCCAAAAAGCATACATCGACGAACTCATGAAGTCACAAAAGCTTCAGAACGACTATCAGGAGCTTATGCGCAAAGAAAACATTCTTATGATGAAGAAGCTGAACGATATGAAGCAGAAACTAATCGAGAGAGACAAGATCCTCAGGCGCTATCAAGACGAAATCAAGAAAGAGATATCTTACAAAGAACTAATCGATTCTTTAACGGTATTTGGGCGCGAATTAGAGCTACGTTTAAAACTGTTATTGACCAGCTCACACCTTCGCCCACTGATACAGGAAGAACTCCAGAGCAGTTTAAGACCGTATCTAAACGCCTTGAGACAGTTGGAATCGATCGACTGGTCAACCTTGCAAGACGAAGAGCTGAACACCGAAAACTTATTGAGCATGTTAGAAGAGTTAAAGCAGAAATAGAGGCCAGTAACCAACCAAAAAATGATCCTCTTGTGATAAAAACTATCAGTGCCGAATTGAAGAAAATGAAAATACGATATACAGATTTATATTTGGATGACGCGTATATATATGCAAATAAGGCTGAAGGCTGCTTTCATGACTTATGTGATCCAAACATCGCACCCGAAAGTAAAAAAATGGATATGGAGGGATACATCCACTTTATAGAAGAATGTTTAAATGAGTTCAGGGTGCAGTTGCCGCGGATGAATACCGGGGAAACTGAGGGATTTGAGAAGCTGATGACAGTCGTTGAATTGCATATTAAAGAACTCAATACCACTAACCTAGAGATAGGGCCAACAATTGACTTAAACGAGGCACAGCAGTATCTGGGAGATATGGTTCAGGATGTTCGAGAAAAACTGGCCCAAAGGCTAACCGAGCTATCCGAAGATTCACATCTAGATCATCAAAATGATGCAGTACTTTCACCAAGAGAATCCGAGCCAACTCGGTCGAGTAGCTCGGATTATGATGCCTACTTTTAAAGAGACACCCCCGCCGATCAGTAAACAGTCTTAGGGAACTTATGACGACGTGGGGTGGACTGAGTCCGTTTTACCCAATCTTCTGGATATTCTTGACTGTAAGAATCATGGTAATGACCTGACCAATATTCCTGATTGTCTTCATCTTGGCATTCGTGAACTTGAGAAAAGTTGTAGGTGCTCTGTTGAGCTACAGCATGTTGCTGAAATATCTTTTCAGCTGTTTTTTCCGCCTGATCTAAAGCCATGAAAATATCGAGCAAGGCTTGGCGCTGTTGATGGTTCAGAACTTTAGCACCTTCGATAATCAGCTGTTTAGCGAGGTTTTTTGGCATGCATGGGTTTGCATCATTGAATTTAGTACGCATAGCAGTTTCCTAGATAAGAGTTTAACTATCTCCATCACTTCTCACGGTAATGGAGGCAACTTAACAGGGGTGAGAATACTGAATCTAGGATCAGCCAGCACGAAGCTGCCCTGCTAAGCTACCATAAGAACTGCTTAACAGTAGGCAAAAAAATAGCCGCAAGTGCGACATTTAATTGCACCTAGATTTTATCAGGTTCTCACGCCTGAGCACAGATTTTGCTGTGTTGAAATAAGGTTATCCAGTAAAGAGCAGTGCGTCAAGGTCCTGATCAGTAGTTCTTATAAAAACTGAAAAATAAATAATCAAAGAATGTCAGGAGCTCAATTTATTTTATTATAAAAAAGAGAGGTTCAGTATGAGCCAATGGAGAAGATAAAAATGGCATGCTCCTCATTCTCAGTGTGTATCAGAAAGAATCTATATGGTATTAGGTACAGATATTTGCACATAACTGGCAATTAAAACAGGATATGTGCAATATTAGGACTTAACGACTTTAGGATTGACTAGATTTTTCTATGCCATAAGGTCATAAAATATCTAAATGTGAGTGATGAATAATGATGTATTCTGAAAATGACAGTCCAGTATATATTGCATCAGTGTTGGGAGAGCGCTTAAAACGCATTCGATTAAATCGAGATATGACACAAGCTGAAGTTGCGAGTAAAGCATGGATCAGTCGAAGAACGGTGTTAAATGCTGAGAAAGGTAATGCGAAACTCTCGGATTTAATTGCAATTCTAGCTGCATTAAACATGATTAATAATTTCAATATTTTAATACCTGAAGAGTCATTTTCACCTATACAGTTGCTTAAACTAAAAGGCAAAGTTCGCAAAAGAGCATCAGGTAATAACAAGCCACCTGTACTGCAACTGGCAAAACCAAAGTCAGATTGGTGACACACATTTCTGATACGGGACTTATTTAGTATTGAGATCATGTCTGAATGGGCTGACCAAAAGTAAAAATTCGTCTGGGGCTATTTTTGCGATCAAGGTTGGTTGAAGGTCTGTGGTTAGTTAAAATATTATTCATGCATAATGCTATTAATCAGTAGGATGATGCTCCCTCATGACAAATCATATCCAGATTATAGATGGATCATCTTTCAAATCGATCTTCGTAGTAGGCGACTTGCATGGTTCTTATCACTTGCTGATGAGCCATCTCAACGCTATCGATTTTGACTTTGATAAAGATTTGTTGATATGCACGGGTGACCTGGTTGATAAAGGCAAAGAAAATTTAGAATGTTTTTCATTGATTAAAAAACCATGGTTTCGAACCGTTCGTGGCAATCACGAAGAAATGTGTATTAAAAGTCTATTTGATTCAAAGCTTAGACATTTACATGAAAGAAATGGTGGTGAGTGGTTCTATCAGTTGTCATCACATCAGCAGCATAAAATTATCAAAAGCTTTGAAGATTTACCAATCGTTATCGAGCTTGATCTTCTAGATAAACGAATAGGAGTGGTTCATGCAGATATTGATATTCATGAATGGGGCGCTTTTAAAGCAGATATCATGCAAGGTGATTACAGGATTTCAGGCATGGTATCAGCTTACACAAATGCACTATGGGGGCGTGGAAGAATAAAGAACTATTCAGATAATTATGATGTTGTAGAGAACATAGATGCTATCTATTTGGGACACACGATCGTCAAGGAAATGACCCAGTTAGATAATTGCTATTACATTGATGTGGGTTCATCCTTTACTCAAAAGCTTTGTATAACAAAAATTAAGTGAATACTTTGCAAGACTGAATACTTAACCTGAGTTCGATATAAAAAAAGAGTAGAAAAAAAGCCCTGTTTTTGTAACATATTGGTTCTCAAGACAAAATGTTATAAAACAAGGCTTCTCAATGGATCATATTACCGAATTATTTTGTATTTTGGATGATTTCTGCAAAAAATTTAATGAATCTTTAGAGAAAGCTTTAATTTCTAATCAAAAAACCAGGTTGAAAAAGTCAGCTTTAAGCTTGTCTGAAGCAATGACCATTGTCATTTTATTTCATCAATCCGGTTTTAGATTCTTCAAATATTTTTATTGCCAAATGATCGTTCCATTCTGGAAATCTGCTTTTCCTAAACTGCTTAGCTACAACCGATTTATTGAAATCATGCCCCGTTGTTTGCAAGCTCTGAGTAGTTTCTTCCATCAGGTGAAAGGAAAAGATACGGGAATCAGTATCATTGACTCCACTAAATTGGTAGTTTGCCATAATCTTCGGATTAAAAGGCATCGTGTATTTAAAGGCTTGGCCGGTCGTGGAAAAAGTAGTACGGGTTGGTTTTATGGTTTTAAATTACATCTCGTTATCAATAATTTAGGTGAAATTATTAATCTCAAGCTGACATCGGGAAATGTTCATGATGTTGCTATATTAGAATCTTTAACTCAAGAATTAAAAGGGATCCTACTCGGAGACAAAGGCTATTTGAGCAAAGCAAAAGCCGAAGCTTTAGCAGCAAGAGGACTGAAAATATTGACCCCATCACGTCGGAATATGAAAAATAAACCCATCCAAACTGAAGAAGAAAAACAATTACTTTGCAGAAGAGGATTGATCGAAACAGTGAATGATCAATTAAAAAATTTACATCAACTTGAACATTCACGTCATCGTTCGGTAAATAATTTCATGGTGAATATCATGGCTGCTGTAGTGGCTTATTGTTTGAACCCCAATAAGCCAACTTTCCAAAATATGCTAAAAGGTTAAGTGGATTTCATCGAACTCAGGTTACTTACTGATTTTATAGACACCTTTTAGTTAGATTTGGACTGGCACCACTCTCAACTGTAACTAAAGGGGTGTATCTCTACACCTATAAGTCTCAATATTTAAAAAAAATTAAAGTTTTTCTATTAAAAACACAAATTTTCCGACTATTGGATTTATTTTTTATTTTTTATAAAATATTGATTTTAAAATAAAAAAAATAATTATGGGGATTTTATTTATGGGGCATTAAAAAAAAACTTACACCAAAAAAACTATCTAGAATTTTAATATTTAAATTAAGTTATTGATTTTAATAATTAAAAAATTATATTGAATTGGGTTTTTGAACAAAAAAATAATAGTCGGAAAATTTGGTTAGTAATGTGTGTTCTAACAAGAGTGTTTCACTTAAGAGATTTTATGTTAAAGCTGAGTCAAAGATAAATTATTCGATCTGTTATAGATCTATGTCTATTCTTACTATCCACTGTCGTACTTTTCCACTCTTAGCGGTGTCGCTTAAGTCTAAATATTTAAAATTTATCTAGAAAACATAAATTTTCCGACTATTAAATTTATTACATTTTTATAAATATTTGATTTTAATGATATTAGTTAGATTATAGGATTTTTTTATTTATAGTGAATTTCAACAATAGCTTACATAAAAAATCTGTCAAGGATTCCACTCTTAAAGGCTAAGTTTTTGATTTTAAAGTTAAAAAAATATAAAATTCTTGCTTTGAACAAAAAATAATAGTCGGAAAATTTGGTTACTAGCGTGAGTTCTAACTTGTGGTGTATGTGTTATTCCAAAGTAGAAATTTCCTACCTAATAACCAAATAGAAATGTCCTATATGGACATTTCCAAGTCAAGCACAGGATTTAGATTTCGTTCTTGAATTGCTGTTTTCTGTGCACGTCTACGTGGCATCTTTTGAGAACGATTACGTTTGTTTTGCTGTTCCAGTTCTTCATGCTGTTGTTGGATATGATTCAGAACAGCACCCAACCGTTTATTCTCAACAATCTCTCGCTGATTCAGCTGACTTAATTTATCGAAGATGCTGTAATTGATTTTTCGACCTTGTTATTCAACTGCGACAGTACCATCTGGGTATTCCAGGAACTCAAGATATTTGCCGATCAATCTTTGATTTTCTTCGGTATTTTCCAAGAGATATACGCATTTATCATAAGTAATTGTCAGACTATTCGTGACTCTGCGGGGTTCACGCCAGGTAAAAATATCATCTAACTCCTCAGCAGTTTCAGTGACAGTCCGGTGTAGATCCTTGGGATTAAAGGCCATCTTGGCAAATTTACGATTAAATCGCTCAATAAAGCAGGGCAGCCATGCATTGGCTTCTGCAATCGAACAAATGCCTTCCAGGCGCATTTCCTTGATCAGACGGTCCTGCAGTGTTCTATTGGCCCGTTCCACACGTCCTTTTGCCTGTGGTGAATTGGCGAAGATGATATCGATATTGAGTGTGCTGAGTACGCGCCCAAATTGCGTAATCTTGGTGTCTTTCTTGCTGCTTTGATTGACCCTGAAGACTGAATGTTTATCGCTGTAAAATGCCAACGGTTTACCGTGCTGTTCAACATACAAACGTGTTGAAATCATATAGTCAAAGGCTGATTCCGACTCACAGAAGCGTAAATACTGCAATTTGCCTGTCGCATCATCGATAAACACCAGCAAACAGCACTTAGCAGCGCGTCCTTCAAACCAGTCATGGTAAGAGCCATCAATTTGTACCAGTTCACCATAACAGTCCCGGTTATAACGAGGCTGATACGGGCGTTTCAGGCGCTTGGCGCGAGGAATCCACAGATCTGCTGCAATCATCCAGGAACGCAGTGTTTCAACTGAAATATCAAAGCCATGAACGGTGGTGAGCTTTTCATGCGCTAAAGTGGGTCCGAAACCATGGAATTGTTCAGCGACCAGATTGAGGCACTTGAGTCTGAGCTCTTCAGGAAGCCTGGAATTGCTGATTTGGCCACGTGCAGCATGGGCTAATGCAGTTGGACCTTGAGTTTTGTATTTTTGCAATAAACGTCTGATCTGACGTTCTGAAATATGAAGTAGCTGAGCAGCCTGGGATTGAGTTATGCGTTGATCGCAGATTTCCTGCAAGACCGACAATCGTTTAAGTTCTTTATCCGACATAGACACCAACATATCAAACCGTCCGCTAAGGAAATTGCAAAAGTGCATATTCTAAAAGCGGACATTTTTACTTTGGAGAAACTGGACATTTCTATTTTGGAGTTACAGGTTCTAACAACTGAATTGCGTATAAGAGATTTTATGTTAAACAATGGTTTTTATATGATCTAGTATCTCTAAATATAAGTGCAATTTTACTAAGGTTGCTTAGATGCTATGGAATCTAAATATCTAAATTGTTCATCCCCCTTTACTTCATTTTCATGTTTAATCACCGCTATTAGTAAAACTATGGTCATAGCCCCAGCTAGATAGGTGATCTTTTTTCTCATGATTTCCTTATAGTGAAATTCTTTTTGCTTATTTTATATAAATCATAAAATTGTGATATATACCAATCTGCTAGGCAACTTAGTCCTATTCCAAATAACCCAAAAAATCCGATATCTTTGTAAGCTTTAACCCACAAAAATTGGGGGATAGTTTTCGAAATAGAGTCTTTGATAAAATAGTAAAAATCAATAAATACCTACTTTTTAAACTATTATCATTGAAAGAATATTACAAAGTTGCTTAAAAAAGCCGACTTGGAAACAAGTCGGCTTTTCGACATCGTCGAGCACATTTTTTATATCATAAATTTCCGATTTTTATAATTTTCAAAGTCTATCTTTCAGCTCTTTATACAACAAAGCCGAACTGAATTAAAAATAGAAATGTAGTTGAGCTGATGCTTGCTCATTTCTTTATTTTTAGTAATTGAGGTGAACATACTGTCAGTACATGGTAGTTATAAGTAACGTGTAACTTTGTTTGCACAAAGATTTGAGTTATGCCAAGTGATGGATTGATTTGTACTTAAAATTTTAAGCTTATCCACTTGCTTTGCAAGCCACTACACTTTATTTACAATCCTATGTTGTGGAAGTAAGGGATCTTGTACTCGCCCAGTATGTTCAACTTGATTATATCTAAAGGACTATTAGGCTTCAATCAAATCAATTTTCCAATTATTCGACTGAATTAACACGTTTAAATCACGTAATTTAAGACTAATATCATCAGCTTGTTTTTGTAATGATGAAACTGGAATAACTTTATGCCACTTTATTTCCCGCGTACTATAACGATCAGATTCACGAGATGTATTACTTATTGCTGCAGTTAGGGTTTTGTGCTGTTCTACAAATTCATCACGCAAAGTCAATAAAGCAAGTAGAGAACGGCCATCATTTAATTTTGTTAAAGCATTAGTTTCATGAATTGCATAACTTAATTTTTGAAATTCTTGAATTAAAGAAAATACTTGTTTTAGTAGTTCATTTGGATCTTCAGATGGTTGATCACCATCTTGTACCAATACATTTGCATTGATACGTTGTTTTAGTGAAATAATTTTTTTTTGTTGATCACTTCGAAGTAAGAGAGCTTCTGCTAATTTCATTTTTCACCTATTAACCAATTAGAATTAACTTTTAAACAGCTTATATCCTCATTCTTTAAAGATCAAAAAAATTGCTTTTTCATCTAAATAAAAGGTGTCTACAAAATCGGTAGCTATTCATTTTTTAAATTTTAAGCCTAGACCAGAGTCTAGGTTTTTTCATTTCGTATAACAGCCATTATCTTAAATGGGAGGGGGAGATTAAGCTAAAATTAGGGTTTTAATTTAGAGAAAGTAATGTCTCAGATAAAAATTTATGCTTTAGATGAAACTATAGAATTACATCGTGATAATTTAAGTAAAGCTATCCATCAGGCTTTAGTTAAAGAATTAAAATACCCTGAAGAAAAAAGGTTTCAACGTTTTATTCCACTAAAATCCAAAAATTTTATATATCCAGCAGACCGCAGTACATCTTATATAATTATTGAAATTTCCATGTTCGATGGACGAACAAAAGAGACTAAAAAAGCATTTATTAAGACTCTATTCGAAAATATAAACAATCTATGCGGTATTGATTCAAATGATGTTGAGATAACTATATTTGAAACTCCTAAAGAAAACTGGGGCATTAGAGGGGAAAATGCGGATGAACTACAGTTAAATTATCAGGTAAGTGTTTAAATTTCCTAAAATTAACATAATACAGATTATGCGAAATGAGAGCCTACAGCTCTCGTTTTTTTATTCTAAAACTGCTAAAATTCTTATACGCCATTGACGTACTTTAATCTATGTTATTCATTGAAACCAGTATTTTTACCAAGCAAATCAAAGAGCTTGTTAGTGATGAAGAGTACCGTCAGCTCCAGCAAGATCTTTTGGTACAGCCTGATAAGGGCGACTTAATTAAGAATGGTGGTGGGATTCGTAAAGTACGTTGTGCTCAGGGCCATAAAGGTAAAAGTGGCGGTATCCGGGTGATCTATTATTGGGTCACAGAGGATGATCAGATCTTTTTCCTAGTGGCTTATCCAAAGTCTGTGAAAGATAATCTGACAGACAAAGAAACATCGATCCTGCGTCAATTAGTGAAGGAGCAATTTCATGGATAACAACTTATTTGATGACCTGGTTGCTTCAATCAAAGAAGCCGGAGCCATCAAACGTAATGAGATAAAGGCAAGTCGAGTCACAGAGGTCGAATTGCCGGATATTAAAGAAGTACGTGAGAAAACTGGATTAACCCAGGCAGAATTCGCAGCACGTTTGCATATCAGCGCGAGAACGCTCCAAAACTGGGAACAAGGCCGTCGCTATCCGACTGGTCCTGCAGCGACTCTAATTCGTATTCTGGATGCTCATCCAACTCTAATTTAAAAATTTTAGATAATAAAAAACCCCGGCATCCTACCGGGGTTTTTCGTATTGGTTCGCTCGGTATAACTCCTGTCGTACCTTACAGTCCTTGTGCTTATCTCTTGTTATTCTTGTATGGAACTTCCTGTTCCTGATGAGTTCATCATAGGAAAATTCCAGTATTCCGGATAGCCGCAAAGGGCCGAGTTTTATGTACGCCAGGGCGTACAAAATAGCCTAAATTTTATCCACAGCAATTGGGGATAGTTTCACAACCTAGATCCGCATGAAATGGACATTGTCTACTAAATTGATTATTTTTTGATCAATTTTCCTGGCAAAATGTTACAGATTTGCTCAAAAACTCACCAACTTATTACAAAAGCCAATTTCTGGTGGTTTCTTAGTCATAACTAAAATTTTAAGTTATTGATATTTCAATTAATATACAAGTGTACTTCGTATAAGCGCCATTATGTTAAATGGATGAGAATTTGTGGAAAATTCAAATATTGGAGGTTTTTAATAAGGGGATTTTAAATTAAAAAAAATTTTCTTTTTCTTGTAGGAAAAAATATATTTATCATATAATTACAAACATATAATAATGAGTTGGTTTTTATTTTGAATAAATTTTTTCTTGAATACAAAGATTACTATCACTTAAATGAATTACAAAATATTTTTAATGATGAAAAATCTTTAATTGTTTTTGATACGAATATTTTCTTAGATTTATATTCTTATCCTCTAGATACCCGGAACTCTATTATTGAGTCTATTCAAAAAGTTAAGGGAATCCTATGGAGTCCTCATCATGTTTTTTTGGAATATCATAAAAATAGACGTGAAGTCATATACAAAAGTAAAAAAATTCTTGATGAAATTCAGAATACATTAGGTTCATTTGCTTCGGGAAATAGTTTAAATGTTTCTTCAATATCAACTTATAAGTCTAATTATGGAAAATTCCATTCCGAATTAACAGATTCTATTCAGGCAATAGTAGATAAATATACACCTTTGTATTTAGAGCTACAGAAAAAGCTGATAGATGATATTGAACCTATTAGAAATCAATTAAATGACTATAAAAAACAAGATACTGTTTCTTTAACAGGCGATGATCCAGTTTTGAATTTTTTAGCTAATAGATACGGTGATGGGGATATTGGGCAACCTTATCAAAGTGAGCGTTTAGTAGAGCTTTTTAAGGAGTGTGATGAAAGAATTATAAATAAAATTCCTCCAGCTTTTAAAGATAGCTCAAAATCTGAAATATTTACATACAGAGGGGTTAAGTATGATTCAAAGTATGGAGATTTTATAATTTATAAACAAATTTTGGATTATTGTTTAGAAAAAAAAATTACAAATGTTTTTTTTATTTCCAATGATGTTAAGCGAGATTGGAGAGAGCCAGTACCTCATGAAAATAATAAGTATTATGGAGCAAGAAAAGAACTCAGAGCAGAAGCATATACAACCGCAAACATTGAAAATCTGATCCTTTTAGACTTGAAAGAATATTTTAATGTTTTAGGAATAACTTTATCTAAAAATATTGTTGAGGATATTGAGGCATTAAAAAGATTTCATAATGAGAAAAAGAAAAAATTAGATGCTCAAAGAGCGCAATCGATTAGAGAAAAATTAGAAACTTTAAAAAATGAACCAATTGAAATACTAGATAGAGAAATAAGAAAGTCAAAGGATGCTTATAGGTATATGAAAGAGCTACAAAAAAGTGATCCTGACTTATTTAATAAATTAGCTGAATATCAAAATTCAAGACTATTTAACTCGATGCGACACAGCAAATTTACTAATGAGTATGTGCATCAGGTTCCAGAAGGTATGAGGGAAGCAATGCTTGCTGCTGAGCGTATGAATCAGGTTCCAGAAGGTATGAGAGAAGCAATGCTTGCTGCTGAGCGTATGAATCAGGTTCCAGAAGGTATGAGAGAAGCAATGCTTGC
>NZ_KB850183.1:0-50871 GCF_000369745.1 Acinetobacter sp. CIP 64.7
CGAACAGATAATAAGTTTTCCTTGGCCGGCGTCCAAATGAAGTTTTCCATGAAAGCCAAAGATGGGCGTTTTACACTAGTCCAGGCAACGGAATCGTCTCTACTCGGGGACTGGATTGTCAAAACTCCTTCTTCCAGACATGCTTTTGTTCCGCTAAATGAATATTCTATGATGAGCCTTGCAAAAATGGTCGGAATAGATGTCCCTGAGATTCGCTTGGTGGATATGGCACTCTTACAAGACCTTCCACCATTAAATTTACCCCAAGAGGAATATGCTTTTGCAATCAAAAGATTTGATAGACAGAATACTGCTGATACTACAGAGCTTATTCACATCGAAGACTTTGCTCAGATCTTCGGTGCATATCCACAGCAGAAATACAGCACCACAAATTATGAGCAGATAGGAAAGATCATTTATCAATTTTCAGATAACAAAATTTTTGATATTCAGCAATTTGCCAGCCGCTTACTTGTCAACATTTTGCTCGCCAATGGAGATGCACACTTAAAAAACTGGAGTATGATTTATCAGGACAAAAGAACACCAAGATTATCTCCCGCATACGATATATTGATGACTAGTGTATATGTTGAAAATGAGCGTCATTTCGCATTGAATCTTGCCAAAAATAAAGATTGGTATTTAGCTGAGATGAAACACTTTGAACAATGGGCTGAAAAAGTCGGTGTTCCATGGCGTGTTATTGAAAAACAACTTCACGCGATCATGGACAAAGCACGGTCAGTATGGCCAGTGCTATTACTAGACTTACCTATGATTCCTGCTCATAAAGAAAAATTAAGACAACATTGGAAAAAATTGCATCCAGACTTTCAGATACTTACAGATGATTAGGTTAATCTGAAACCAAACTAAAATTTCTCAAACAAGTTCATCACGTCATTTTCCGTCAGTTTCGCTTCGCCCTCATGATCGGTACTTAGAATAGACTGTGCCAGTTCTGCTTTATTTTGCTGTAAGGCAAGAATTTTTTCTTCTATGCTTTTATTGGTAATCAGCTTATACACAAATACTGGCTTGTCCTGTCCAATCCGCCATGCACGATCTGAAGCTTGATCTTCAGCAGCAGGGTTCCACCATGGATCATAGTGAATGACCGTATCTGCGGCAGTTAGATTCAGACCGACCCCTCCTGCTTTCAGACTGATTAAAAATACTGGCACTTGTCCAGACTGAAATGCTGTAATGACTTCATCTCGCTTTTTGGTCTTTCCAGTCAGCTTCACATAGCCAATTTCTGCGTGATGGAGCTGTTGCTCAATCAGTTCCAACATTGAGGTAAACTGAGAGAAGATCAGAATTTTTCGCCCCTCCTCCACCATTGGAACGACCATATCCATCAACTGTTCAAGTTTGGCAGAGTGTGCCTGCCCGGTTTTCACTGAATCCAGCTTTAGTAAGCCAGGATGGCAGCACACCTGACGTAGCTTCAGTAAGGCATCTAAAATTTGAATTTGACTACGTTTAAAGCCTTTTTCTGCCACAATTTTCTGAATGCTGGCTTGCATCGTGGCACGAACAGCCTCGTATAGCTTGGATTGCTGCTCATTCATGTCAATATTGACTTCAATCGTGGTTTTTTCAGGCAATTCCTTGGCAACGTCAGTTTTCAAGCGACGTAAAATAAAGGGTTTAATGCGGTTTACCAACTTTTGCCTTAACTGCTGATCACCGCGTTTTTCAATAGGATAGCGGTACTTTTTATTAAAGATTTCTTGTGAATATAAAAATCCCGGCATTAGAAAATAAAATAGTGCCCACAGCTCACCCAAATGATTTTCCATAGGTGTACCGGTTAGACATAGACGATGTCGCGCTGTTAATTGCCGTACTACCTGTGCAGCTTTGGCCCGCGGATTTTTAATATTCTGCGCTTCATCCAGAATGAGTTGATGATATTCATATTGCTTTAGTTGTTCTTCATCTCTCGCTAGAAGCGGATAGGTGGTTAACACAATATCATAGTGCGGAATCTGCTCAAAATTCTGATGGCGGTCGGGCCCCTGTAGCAGCAATACCTTGAGCTCAGGGGTAAATTTCTCCGCTTCTTTGAACCAGTTATGCATCAGCGATGTGGGTGCAACAATTAAGGCGGGACTGTCCTGCAAATATCCAGCCTGCTTTTCCATGAGTAAATGGGCTAAAGTTTGTGCTGTTTTCCCCAAGCCCATATCATCTGCCAGAATCCCGCCATGCTGGGTTTCCCTTAAAAACTGTAACCAGCCTAAGCCCTGCTGCTGGTATAGACGCAACTCCCCCTGAAAACCTTGTGGTGTTGGCAGTTGTTGCTGATAGCCTTGTTTGAATTTATGTACAAATTTCTGCAGGCGATCACTGACCTGCCATGTCATCCCAAGATTATGCTGCAATTCTAATAATTGACTCGCATCATAGCGATCAATACTGCGCTCTTCTTGCTGTAAAATGCTCTGCAAATGCAATAATACCGGCTTAATATCCCTAGCGGATAGCGCCAAATCAGGTTGATCAACTGCAGTTTTCACGGTGAAAATTTGACTGTCATGCAGATGAATAAAAGTCCGCGGATCAAGTAAATCAGGATTTACTCGCACCAAAGCTACGAGCGCATCAAGTAAATTATAAGAATTGCCTGCACTGTCTTGAACCGTCGCCCCGATATTGAACCAGTCCTGCTGGCCTTCAGATTCAGTGATAGAAATATTTAAATTTTCAACATATTGCAGCTTAAATGGGCTGTTTTCCAGATGCTCTATCTGCCAGCCCATCAACTCAATTTGATTGATGGGCATCAGCTGTTTGATCCAGTCTCCATAGAAAGCAAAAACCATAGAATCGAGACGTTGTTTATCCAGTTTTAATTGCTGGTCATAACTAAGATCTTTCACCCACTTCAGTGATTCGACCAATAGCTGTAAACGCTGGATTAACTGTTGTTCCTGAACTAAGTCCCGAAGCTGTCGCACCATTTTGTCATGCTGCTCACCAATGAAACTGTCACCTGATGTACCTGCTTTAATTCGCCCGCCTGCATAGGAGAATTCAATTTCAGCACAAACAGACTCTTCCCATTTCCAATCAAATTTATCTAAAACACCGAAGCGTAAAATTGGCTGGGGACTACCCTCAAGGACATCAATATGCTGAATAGACTCGGGCTGAGGCAGATTTTTCACGTCTGAATATTGATGAGTCAGTTTCTCAAACTCTGGCAAGAGCATAGATGGAAGATCAGGCATCTGTAAAAAATGGTACAGAAGATTTGCCGTATATTCACCATATAACTGGCCCACCGTGTTCTGTTGAATATCCACATAACACGGTGGCTGGCTAGCGAGAATTTGGATATGTGGATTTGATTTTAAATCGAGTCGAATATCGCCATTGACCAATTCAATATTTAAATGCTCTGTCTGTTTGTTTACACCTTGTTCCCAGATCAATTCGATGTGATAAG
Organism: Acinetobacter sp. CIP 64.7; assembly: GCF_000369745.1. Classification (GTDB taxonomy): domain Bacteria; phylum Pseudomonadota; class Gammaproteobacteria; order Pseudomonadales; family Moraxellaceae; genus Acinetobacter; species Acinetobacter fasciculus. Next base: position 3,464 of record NZ_KB850183.1, read on the forward strand.
CCTTGTTCTGACCATTGAAGTGCAGCATAGCTCTTTTTTTGCCAGTACACATCGCCACTTTGAATAAAAGATTTAAAGTGCTCCAATGAAATTCCGGAGATATCAAGATTGCTTTGATAAAAACGCTCGTCGCTGTTTATTTTGGCGTAATAATAAATCTGGTTAAATAATTGTCGTTTTTGTTCAGGTAAAGTCAGATGCTTTCTGGTGATATTTTCATATTGGGTATAATAACTTTCCCCTGCAATTGAGCCGTTTTTATTGCGTCTGGCCTTCTGAACATCAACTGTCAATTTCTTTAAGCTGACCGACTGATCTAGCAGGTAAATTAAATAATTGTTTGTTTTGACAGATTGCTCTGGTTCAGTCTGTTGTAAATACCGTTTAAAATCATTCAACCAGCGCTGCGCCTGATCATCCCCCCATCGGCGTTTTGCGATTCCCTGCGGAGATTGAGATTCAGCATAACGCTGTTGAAATTCCTGACGATATTCTTGAAAGAATAACCGCGCTAAAGCAGCAGCATGTTTACAGTTATATCCAACTGGACAAGTGCAGTCATCATCGATTAAACGGTCTTTTTTAAGATTATAGGTAATCGCGGTATCGTAATAATCTGTCCCTTCAATTTGAGCATACATCGTGACATCATCATTTTCTTCAAAGAACTCAATTGTTTCTCTATCAATGTGTTTAGCATAGCTCAGACTGCGATGAAGAGTTGGATTACTAAAGCGAGATAGAAAATTGATCAATGAGGACATAATTACCAGACACCAAAATGTTTATACAATTATAACGGACAAAGCTGTCATTTCAGAACAGTAGCCGAACTGCTCAACCTGAGCACAGATTCGACTCACTCAATAGGAATATTGTGAATAAAGACAATCAAATTCTAGAAGTTAAACAGTTCATTGAGATCGAAAATATCCTGATAGAAAGTGATCATTTCTTCACAACAGTTAATTTTAAACCAAATGGGGTCAAAAGTTTTAGCATTGTTTCTATGTGTGATTCATAGAGATCATTTCAATTTAGCAATCTCTAGATCCATCTTGTAATTAGCATGTTGAATCCGTTCATTTGAGGGGTTGTATTGCTTCTGGACTTCATCTGAGAAAGGAGTTTCTTCACATAATTCAAAGTACCTCTCCATCGGTGTTTTACCTTTCAACGCTGAATGTGGTCTCATCCAGTTATAGTAATGCTGCCATTCGGCTAGCTTGTCTTGGATATCCTCAGAATCGATATCTACAGTAGCGTAGAACTCAGATTTATCAGTTTTTTGTGAACGCTCTACCTTGCCATTCAGATGAGGTGAACCTGGTTTATTTGGCCTAAATTTGATTCCATGCTGCATCATTTTTTTCTGTACTTTTTCAGCAAAGAATTCCCGCCCACGATCGGTCTGTATTCGCTGTATGGGAAAAGGCATTTCTTCAATTACGCAGTCTAAAAAGTCGAGAGTATTCGCTGCTGTTCGGCGTTTATATATCCTTAAAACGCGATATCGTGTGCAGTCATCGATAGATGTGTACTGATATAGTCCTGGACGGACCCAGTTTACAGGTATCCATTTGAATTCTATCGCCTGGTAATGGGTGTTCATAACGAATGAAATCTGCTTTACGACGGAATTTTTTAATCGGTTTGACTTGATGGGTGGATAGTACTTTATGGATAGTCGCTAAGGACAACGAGACTCCGTACAGCCTCATCAATTCTGTTTGCAAACGTCGAGCACCAAAATTTCTAGCTGAGCGCATTTCTAATATTAAGGCTTCTAGCTCAGCATTGATTTTAGTATTTGGCGATTTTAAGGGACGTCTACTCTGACTACTTAATCCATCAATACCTTGCTCAGAATATCGTTTCCACCACTTGCGTAACGTTGGTCTAGAAATGCCACATCTCCGACAAACTAGGCCAGCATCATTAGTCTCTTCAAATAATTTAACTCATACGAGTCTTTGTTGAATTTCTCTGTTCATAGACACCCATTATATTGAAATAATGTCTATGAATAAAATACTTAAATAAAAATTCTCCGACAAACTCGGTGCGGTTAATTTTTATCCAAATGAGTTTTCAAAATTATGCTTCATCCATAATCCATTCTTTAAAAAGAGCATCCTCGATTTCATAAGTACCATTTTCTGGTTTAAAAATAATTTGTTTTTTTGATAAAGAACGTAGGGCCGATTGAATACTTGATACCGCAATGTTATCTACACCAATGGAATCAGCCAGATGTTGTCTAAATTGACTACTATAAAGTTCAACTTGTGATTCCGCTATGGCTTTTAAAATTAGCTGTTCTAATAACTTAAACTCTCCCCATAATCCCGAAAAGTCACGATGCCCCATTGTATCGGCTATAAGCTGTTCCTTGGCAAAATCTATAGCCAGCATTGGGTTTAAGGCTAAACGCTCCACTAATGATCTTGCTAGTTGAGGACTTTGCTTCATATCTAAAAAAGCGTGCCATAAAATTTCTTTATTCAAACTACGTCCTGTTGTCTGATTAAATACATCTGCCAGATGATCTGTAAATGCTTTTGTTAGATTTGGAAAAGGTAAATTCTGTCCATAATGAAAAAAGGGAGCACTACTCACAGAAAACATTTGTCTCAGGCCTTCTCGACTTGAACCAGTAAAAACCACCTTTATTGTTTCTTTATGCATATCTAAAGCGGTACGTAAACTGGCAATCGTGGTTTTATATTTTGAACTAGCTAAAGCCTGAATCTCATCAAGTAACAGTAAAATAGGTTTCCCCTGCTGAGCCAGTTTAGTAATGCTAGACAAAATACTGGAATTCACTTGTCCTTGTAGAAGTGTCACTTCAGCTTTTACCCCTGCCACCTCTGTACTTAAAGAACCAATATTTTTAATCCAATGTGTGGCTTTCCCCATTAAGCCATTTTGTTTTGAAAACTCATCAAGAGCTTTTACAAACTGCCCTTCACTATGCAGGCCTGCATCTAAAAAACTGAAATAAAAAACGCGCCATCCAAGCTGTTCTGCTAGGGGCGTAATATCTTTTCGTAAAAATTCAGTTTTTCCCATCCGGCGTGGGGCAAAAAAAGTCAGAGAACTAGCTAGTCCAGTCTCAAACATGCCTAAAATTTGTTTCGCCAGTTCGGTACGTGGAAAGTGCCAAGGGTCATTGGAGATGGTCATCATTTTAATTACTCGGCAATGATTTATTTATTACCATAGATTGTATTAGATTCCATTAGATTGTAAATGTCTAATTAGATTTCTTTAATCTAATAGGATCTAATCAGGCCAATAAAGCACCTTCTTACCGATCAACTGTTTATTTTATAACTCCATTATTTTGTGGTTTAATAGACATATATGGACATAAGACCCAATATTATGGATTTAAAATTCAGAAAACCTGAAGAAGTTGTTGGATTATTATGTGAGAGGCTTCGTAAAGAACGACTTTATCTGGAAATGACTCAGGCAGATGTTGCTGCACGTGCTGGTATTGGTGTGAATACAGTATCCAATCTGGAAGCAGGTCGAAATGTTTCATTTGAAAATTTAGTACGCGTTGCCATGGTCCTAGGCCGATTACAAGAATTAGAGGAACTCTTCAAACCTAATTTAAACAGTGTAGATGATATTCTTCGCTATGAGAGCAATACGGCTCGCCAACGTATCAAAAGGAAATAAATCCATGCTCAAAAAACTTAATGTTTACTACAATGGATGGGGTGAATATTGGCTTTAGGGTACACTGGTCTCCTCAAGAGCAATCACAGGTCGACCATTAATTGCCTTTGAATACAGTGCTGAAGCGATCCGTAAAGGTTTAGAGCTTTCCTCTTACCTACTTCCATTAAAAGGTTGACCCATTAAGAAAAAACTTTCCTACACAGCAAATGGGATTACCAAGTCATATATATGATGCATCACCCAATGGCTGGGTGTGCTCCAGAATTTTGGTGGCTATTCAGTCCATCATTACTTACATTCCAACTCTCTATAGTCAAACTACTTTATTATTCATACAGGATTCGAAAAAAACTTGAAATAACTCATCGACTGAGTCGATCAACCATTCTTTACGCTTACGTTTAACCCATGCCCACATCTGTTCTATAGGATTTAAATCAGGGCTGTATGCAGGAAGCCAAAGAATTTTATGCCCTTGTTGTTCCAATAACTCCTGAATATCTGCTCTTTTATGAAATGCTGCATTATCCATAACCACTACACTATTTTCTGGTAATACTGGTATGAGGAATTGCTCTATCCAAAAATGAAAAACATCTGAATTGATTTTGCAGTCAAATAAACCGACTGAAAATAACTTACCCTCATGGATTGCTCCAATGGCATTGGTCTGATTCTTTAATTGCCAATTATATTGCCCTAAACAGGGTACTCCTTTTCGTGAGTAGCCATGAGGTCTGTAATCATGTGACTTAAAACCACTTTCATCCACATAAATAATCGGGTGGTTTGTTTCTAATTCATTCACTTGCTGAATAAATTTATCCCTAAGCTTTGTATCTGCTTTAGGATGGCTTAACGTCTTTTTTTAACTGTAATATTTAAGCGCTTTAATGCAGCACCAATAGATGAAACACCACAATTAAAACGTGCAGCACGTTCATATTGATAAGCATCAGGATACTTTTCAACATCTTCACGTAAAGCATCATCGTTAATTTTAGAAGGTTTACGTACACGAGTTTTTTTAATCTCTATACGTTTCTTCCATTCAACAATGGTATTTTTATTAATTTCAAATTGTGCAGCTACCGCTCGAATAGAATAACCTTCCTCAAGTTTAGCTAAAATTTTACGTCTAAAATGTTCTGAATAACTCATTGCACCATTGTATTGGTTTTATAATGATTTGACTATAGTTTTCCAACTAGCCCAGGTTATAATAATGGCCACCCAAAATACGATTGATCTATTATGAACACCTCCAATGACCCTTTACACGGCAAAAAACTTGCTGACATTTTGGATGAATTATTGGATTACTACGGTGGCTTTGAAGGTTTAAGTCGTAAAATTGAAATTAGATGTTTTTGCATAGACCCAAGTGTTAAATCATCATTGCGATTCTTGCGTACCACACCATGGGCACGTGAAAAAGTAGAAAGCTTATATTTGTACGTCTTACGCCAAAAGGCAAAACAGAAACCGTAGCCCCAGGCAACACCCCCTCTCATTATAAAATTATACCAGTCAGTAAAACACCTTTAGATTAAGCATGTGTATGTTGGTTATTATTGTTGATTATCACAATAAATTAGTGACCAAAAATCAAAGTACCCCACCCTACCTTAAATTACACCACACAAAATAAAAACTCTATATAACTGTTATATATAGAGTTTATTAAAATACCAATTATGTTATTTAGTGTATTTTATGTCGGTGACTCTTGCCAAGGTTGGGGTCGGGAGTTCGAGTCTCCTTTCCCGCTCCAGATTCTAAAAAAGCCCTGATCGAAAGACGGGGCTTTTTTTATGCTGATGTTATTTTCTTTAAATGATTCTTTCATTTTTATTTCACTCAATAAAAAATTCTTAATGTACTTTCTGATTTTATAACCAAGATATGACCATGACACCCCTAAGACAATAAAAAAGCCCTCATCAAAAGATCAGGGCTTTTTGATATTCCATCAATGAATCAGATGAAAGCAGGCTGGCGCAAAAAAAACTAGCGATGATAAGAATCCATCTTCAATACAATTAAAAGGTGATCCGCTGATAGTCACGGTATTGCGGTGTCCAGAAATTATGCTCTATTGCTAGCTGCAATTCTTCTACACTGACTTTCGATGCTACTCCGTCTTCAATCGCAGCAAGTGCCACTTTTAAGGCAATCTGCTTCGAAATTGACTGTAAACAATCCAGATTCGGCAATAAATCTGCCTGAGGGTGTTTGAGTTTAGGAGAACAGTCCGCCAAGGCATTACTCGAGGCCATCAGCATATTATCCGTGACACGTTTTGCACCTGAAGCAACTACGCCCAGACCGATACCCGGGAAAATATAAGAGTTATTGCATTGGGAAATATGATGAATCTGTCCCTGATAATTTACTGGTGCAAATGGGCTACCCGTCGCAATCAATGCTCTGCCATTGGTCCATTGCAAGATATCGGCCGGAACAGCTTCTACGCGGGAAGTCGGGTTAGATAAAGGGAAAACAATCGGTTGTACACTATTTTCAGCCATGGCTTCAATCACTTCCTGAGTGAATAGACCTGGCTGTCCAGATACACCTATCAGTACCGTCGGTTTGGCACGTTTGACCACATCCAGTAGAGAAATCATACTCTCTGCATCTGCCCAGCTTTCTACATTTTCAAGCGGCTGTGCAAGTTTGCGCTGGAAATCCAATAAATTCGGCTGATTTTCTGTGATCAGGCCAAAGCGGTCGACCATAAACACACGTGCACGTGCTTCAGCATCACTTAAGCCTTCAGCAACCATTTGCTTAACGATCTGTTCTGCAATCCCGCAACCGGCTGAACCAGCACCCAAGAAAGTAACCACCTGATCTTTAAGCTGTTTGCCTGCTGCACGCGAAGCAGCAATCAGGCTGCCGACAGACACCGCAGCGGTGCCCTGAATATCATCATTGAAACAACAGATTCGATCACGGTATTTTTCCAGCAAAGGCATGGCATTTTTCTGTGCAAAGTCTTCAAACTGAATTAAGGCATCTGGCCAGCGCTGTTGAATCGCCCGAATCACCGTCTCGACAAAAGCATAGTATTCATCGCCGCTGATTCGTGGTTCACGCCAGCCCATATAAATCGGGTCATTTAACAACTGCTGATTATTGGTACCGACATCAAGAGTAATCGGTAAGGTATAGGCCGGACTGATCCCGCCACATGCGGTGTAGAGTGCCAGTTTTCCAATGGGAATCCCCATACCACCGATGCCTTGATCTCCAAGACCCAAAATGCGCTCACCATCTGTAATCACAATCACTTTCACGTTCTTTTTATTGATATTGTGAATAATCTGGTCGATCTGATCACGGTCAGGATAGGAAATAAAGATCCCACGATGACGGCGATAAATATCAGAAAAGCGCTGACATGCCTCACCCACAGTCGGGGTATAGATAATCGGCATCATCTCACTGAGGTGATTTTCAATCAGATGGTAAAACAGGGTCTCATTGGTATCCTGAATATTCCGCAAATAAATATGCTTGTTAATATCACTGCTAAAAGCACAATACTGCTGATAAGAACGCTGACTTTGTTCTTCAATCGTCTCGGTGACATGAGGAATCAAGCCATGCAAGTTAAAGCTTCTACGCTCTTCTTCAGAAAATGCAGAGCCTTTATTGAGTAGTGGGAGTTCTAGCAGAGTATTTCCAGCATAAGGAATATATAAAGGGCGTTTACTGTTCAAATTTTCTCTGGGCATTATTTAACTCATCTAATCAATCTTCGGCAGTTCTGCCAAAATAGTCACATCACTTTGTTTATTTTATATAGCTTAGCCTGATTTTAAGCTGTTAGGTCATTTAGCAAATTTATAATACTTTTAGCAGGATTTTATAATCTGATAACACTCATTTTCAGCCTAGGTTTTGGACGGTTTCTAAAATTAATCCCTATTCGTATTTTTAATTTAAATCGGCAGCAAGATCTGTTTGACAAAAAACCTCAGCTCATCAAGGATAAAGCATAAATTTAATAAGACCAACGAGTATAAAAATGAGTGAACTGCAACCGCTTTATCAGCTCGATATTCTGGGGACAGGCTATGAGCAAGCGACCTTAAACTTTCCCGATGATTATGAGGGCAAAGTCGTAGCAACCCTGATCCGTAAAAAAGCAGCCCAACCTACAAAAAAAGCAGTTTTATATATTCATGGCTTTATCGATTATTTTTTTCAGACCGAAATGGCAGAGCGCTTTAATCAGCATGGTTTTGATTTTTATGCGCTGGATTTAAGAAAGTACGGACGTTCGATTCTGCCGCATCAAAAATATTATAACGTCTATGACCTAGCTGAATATGATGCAGAAATTACCCAGGCACTCGACATTATAGCAGCCGAGGGGCACGATGCTGCCCTGCTCTGTGGTCATTCTACCGGCGGCCTTATCACAACATTGTACGCGGCACATCACCCTAATCATCGGTTAATCAAAGCACTCTGGGTCAACAGTCCATTTTATAACTTTAATATGAATCCGATAAAACGTGCGCTCGGCATCCCGCAGTTAAGCAAACTGGCCAAAATTTTTCCCAATCTTAAATTTCCAAGCGAGCTGAACAAGTGGTATGCCACCAGCCTGCATAAGGATTTAAAAGGCGAATGGGACTTCAGTCTGGACTGGAAAAAGACCCGCTATCCGATGGTTCGGATCAGTTTTATTCGTGCCATTCATGAGGCACAGAAAGAAATTCATCGCGGTGTTCAGCTCGATGTTCCGGTATTGATCATGCATTCGCATCAGACTTTATATCCTAAAAAATGGGGTAAAGCCGCACAGAGCAGCGATGTAATTTTAGGGATTAAAGACATTCAGAAATATGCCAAAAAAATTAAAGGCGATGTCACGGTTCAAAGTATCCGGAACGGTTTACATGATCTGGTACTTTCAGAGCAATCTGTGCGTGAGCAGGTTTATCAGCAACTGTTTCAATGGCTGCATGACAAAGGGCTTTAGATAAATGCGAAAGGAGAAATGAAACTTGCCCTCATTTCTCCTGCTTGGCTTCTTTTGAATCCTTATTAGGTTGGAATGTAATCAAGCACATTGAAAATATGCCAATCTTTCGATGTTTTATAAATGCTATAAGCCCTTGTTTTTAAATTTAAGGCTTGATAATTTATAACTTTTATTCTTCTACTGCTTGTCTCCAAATATTGTCTTTTGTAGCAAGCCTGTAAACAAACAACCGTCCGTCTTTTTCCCTCTTTATAGTAGAGCTGAATGCAGAAGCGCCTATATTTTTTGATCGGCAACATGCGCTCGACCTGCACCACTAACAATCATATAAAGGAATAGATTATGCGTTATGCAGACCCCAATACTGACGGTTCAAAAATTCAATTTAAAGCACAATACAATAATTTCATTGGCGGCGAATGGGTCGCTCCGGTCAAAGGTGAATACTTTGACAATATCTCTCCGGTAGATGGCAAAGTCTTTACCAAAGTGCCGCGTTCTTCTGTAGAAGACATTGAGTTGGCGCTTGATGCAGCGCACAAAGCCAAAGAACAATGGAACCGGTCATCACCGACCACCCGCTCCAATATTCTGTTGAAAATTGCAGATCGTCTGAAACAAAATCTGGAAATGTTGGCTGTAGCAGAAACCTGGGACAATGGTAAGCCAATTCGTGAAACACTGGCTGCCGATATTCCATTGGCCATTGACCATTTCCGTTATTTTGCCGGCTGTATCCGTGCCCAGGAAGGTGGCATTTCCGAAATTGATGAAGATACCATTGCCTACCATTTCCATGAACCGCTTGGTGTAGTCGGACAAATCATTCCCTGGAATTTCCCGATTCTGATGGCCGCCTGGAAACTGGCACCCGCCCTGGCTGCAGGCAACTGTATTGTGCTGAAACCTGCGGAACAGACTCCGGGCAGTATTCTGGTACTGGCTGAACTGATTCAGGACATTTTACCACCGGGCGTATTGAATATCGTCAATGGCTATGGGGTCGAAGTCGGCCGTCCACTGGCGACCAATCCACGTATTGCCAAGATTGCCTTTACCGGTTCAACTGCAGTAGGTCAGCTGATCATGCAATATGCCACGGAAAATATTATTCCAGTGACTCTGGAACTTGGCGGCAAATCACCAAACTTGTTCTTTGCTGACATTATGGATCAGGAAGACGATTATCTGGACAAGGCACTGGAAGGCTTTGCCATGTTTGCCCTGAATCAAGGTGAAATCTGTACCTGTCCTTCCCGTGCCTTGGTACAGGAAAGTATTGCCGATGAATTTCTGGCGCGTGCAGTAGAGCGGGTGCAACGGATTAAGACTGGTCATCCGTTAGATACCGACACCATGATTGGCGCGCAAGCCTCACAGGAACAGCAGGACAAGATTCTGGGCTGTATTGCCACTGGTCGTGAAGAAGGCGCACAGATCCTGACTGGTGGTGAAGCACGTCAGGAAGTGGGTCAAGGTTTCTATATTAGACCTCTTTCATAAATCATTTTTTGCTCAGTTCCAAGTTGTAGATTCCAGCGATTAAATTGAATCTCAAACCAAGCCTTTTACCTCTATTTCGATAACGCTCAGCAAGGATTTTGAAGGTTTTCAGGCTGCCAAATACATGCTCAATTCCGATTCTTCTTTTATTAATTTCCTGATTATAGATTTTCAATTCAGGATCCAATTTACAGTGTCTTTTGGCTTTTAATGGCAACAGGCTATTCGGATACAACACATAAATCCCCTGATAGCCTTTATCTGCAAGGATAAAAGCCCCAAAAGGAATCTGGTTTAAATTGCGTTTGAACAACTCGAAATCATGCACTGCACCGCGACTGGTACATAAACTCAGAATTTTCTGAGTTTTGTAGTGAATCATGGCCTGTACTTTAAAGGTATGGGTCTTTTTCTTGCCGCTATAGCTTTTCTTCTGTTTTTTTAGGCCTTTGGATTGGAATTTCCGTGGCATCCACGATCACAACATTCCAGTCGATGCCTTCGCCCTCGGGTAAATCTTTGGGTAAATTAAACAGATTGGACCGAATCAGGCAGTCTTCAACATGACGGACAATTCTTGAGGCTGTGGGCTCTGAAACCCCGTAACTCGTTGCAACGTGAAATAAGGTTCGGTATTCCCGCCAATAGCTCAGACACAGCAGAACCTGATCCTCCAGACTTAACTTGGGCGGTCTGCCTTTGGCAGAGACATGCTTCTGCAATTGCTCAACCATCAAATAGAAAGTTGACCATGAGATGCCTGTGTATCGCTTGAACTGAGGATCAGAAAGCTTGTTTGAATCGATGTATTTCATCCGCAGATTATGCACGAATGCTAAGAAATCCGGAGTGCAAATATTAACCAAAAAGAAGATCGTTTTTTGATTTATGAAAGAGATCTATTGAGCCGACTATCTTTAAAGGCACCAATGACATGAAGACCTTCCAGGATGAAATCTTCGGGCCTGTATTGGCTGTGACCACCTTTAAAGACTTTGATGATGCGATCAAGATCGCCAACGATACGATTTACGGACTCGGTGCCGGGGTCTGGTCACGCTCAGCGCATACTTCCTACCGTGCTGGCCGTGCCATTCAGGCCGGTCGGGTCTGGACCAACTGTTATCACATCTACCCTGCGCATGCGGCTTTCGGTGGCTATAAAAAATCAGGGATTGGACGTGAGAATCACAGAATGATGCTAGATCATTATCAACAAACCAAAAATCTGTTGGTGAGCTATTCAACCAAACCGGCAGGTTTTTTCTAAGAAGTAAAGTAAATCTAAAGCGAGCTTCGGTTCGCTTTTTATTCGATATTTTTAAAAAATTTTAATACTAGGTAAAATTTTCCAGCATTGTTCGTCCAGAATTCCATTGAATGACTGATAATAAATAAAAATACTTTCTGAAAACACCTTAATATCTGAACTTATGTTGATTTCACCTAAGTTTCTCATTTTTTTATGCTTTTTAATTGCTCAAAAAACCTGCATAAAGCCCAGGCTTTCATTTAAAGTCGGCTTTTCATGTTTATCAAGACTGTGTATAACAATGAACCACTAGAGGGAAAGCAATAAGCATAGGCAAAATTGCGCAAAAAGCGTTAGACTATGTACCCAATAATGTCATGATTCGGTCTGATCAAGATCAAAAAAGAAGGTGAAGGTTGATGCCGCTCAATACTGTTGAAGAGCTTGTAGCAGATATCCGTGCAGGAAAAATGGTCATCCTGATGGATGATGAAGACCGTGAAAATGAAGGCGATTTGGTGATTGCTGCCACACACGTACGTCCTGAAGACATCAACTTCATGATCACCCATGCACGTGGTCTGGTCTGCCTGACTTTAAGTAAAGAGCGTTGCCAGCAGTTGAATTTACCTTTGATGGTAGATGCCAACGGCGCCCAGCATGGGACCAATTTCACCCTGTCGATTGAAGCGGCTGAAGGCATTTCTACCGGTATTTCTCCGGCTGAACGTGCGCACACGATTCAAACCGCTGTGGCTGCTCATGCCAAACCGGCAGATATTGTACAGCCAGGACATATCTTCCCGCTGATGGCGCAGCCAGGTGGTGTATTGCACCGTGCCGGACATACTGAAGCAGGTTGTGATCTTTCCCGTTTAGCAGGACTGGAACCGGCTTCTGTGATTTGTGAAATCATCAATGAAGATGGCACGATGGCGCGCCGTCCGGATCTTGAAGTGTTTGCTGAAAAGCATGGCCTGAAAATTGGAACGATTGCCGACCTGATTCATTACCGCATGACTAATGAACAAACGGTTGAGCGTATCGATCAACAAAGCATTGATACTGAATACGGTAGCTTTGACCTATACCGCTATCGTGAACTGGGCAACCCGGATATCCATTTAGCCTTGGTCAAAGGTGAGCCTAAAGAGGGCGTGACCACGGTGCGTGTGCATGGTTTTAATCCGACCCGTGACTTGCTGAAACTGAAAAAACAGGATGGCGAGCCGGCCTGGAACCTGGATCGTGCCCTGAAAGAAATTTCCAATAGTGATCGTGGTGTGCTGGTCTGGATCGGTCAGCGTCATTTGCAAGATCTGGGCCCAGCATTAGATACCCTAAAAGCACCAAAAAATGTAAAATCAAATGCTGCACTGTCTCAGCAGTATCAGACCATTGGTGTGGGTGCACAAATTTTGCGTGATCTAGGCGTTGAAAAAATGAAGCTGCTGAGCTCTCCATTGCGTTTCAATGCCCTGTCAGGCTTTAACTTAGAAGTGGTGGAATACATCACCGCACAACAAACATCTTAAGAAATCATCGAGGTTGTTATGGCAGTTCGCCGTATTGAAGGTATGTTACATCTCGCGAACGAAGACCGTTATGCGATTTTAGTTGGTCGTTTTAACAGCTTTGTGGTTGAACATCTGTTAGAAGGTGCCATTGATACATTGAAACGTCATGGTGTATCAGAGGATAATATCACTGTTGTTCATGCACCTGGTGCCTGGGAACTTCCTGTAGTTGCGAAAAAACTGGCAGCTTCAGATCGTTTCGATGCCATCATCGCGCTTGGCGCCGTGATTCGTGGTAGCACGCCTCACTTCGATTTCGTTGCAGGCGAATGTGCCAAAGGTTTGGGCGTAGTTGGCCTCGACACTGGCTTGCCTGTCATTAACGGTGTACTCACTACGGACAGTATTGAACAAGCGATTGAACGCTCTGGAACAAAAGCAGGCAATAAAGGTAGCGAAGCTGCCCTGACTGCGATTGAAATGGTTAACTTGTTAAAGGCTATTTAACGCTATGTCGCAAACACTTCAAGCAACTTATGCAGCAAAACGTAAAGCACGTCGCTTTGCTGTACAAGGAATTTATGAATGGCAGATGAGCCACAATCCGGTGCATGAGATTGAAGCACGTACGCGTGTGGAAAATGCCATGCACAAAGTGGATCTGAGCTATTATCATGAATTGTTGACTCAAGTGGTTGCCAATCATGAAGAGCTGGATGCGCTCTTGGTTCCGGTACTTGATCGCGAACTTTCAGCACTGGATGGTGTTGAGCTTGCAACCCTTCGTCTTGGTGCCTATGAACTCAAAGAACATCTTGAGATTCCATATCGCGTAGTTCTGGATGAAGCAATCGAACTGGCTAAACATTTTGGCGGTGCCGACAGCCATAAATACATCAACGGTGTATTAGATCGTTTAGCGACAACCTTGCGTGCAGCAGAAAAACAGCAGTCTAACTAATAGCGTAGATATGTTGGATGGCTGAATTTTCGATTATCGACACCTATTTCAATCGCAAGAATGCCAATTCTGTCGATTTAGGCGTCGGTGACGATTCAGCCTTGCTCACCCCCCCTCCTCAGCAACAACTGGTCATCTGTGCCGACACCCTGGTTGCTGGACGCCATTTTCCAATGGACACCAATCCGCATGCGATTGGCTGGAAATCTGTGGCTGTCAATTTATCTGATATTGCTGCGATGGGTGCAACCCCGCACAGTATTTTACTCGCATTGAGCCTACCCCAGATTGATCATGACTGGCTAAAAGCTTTTAGTCAGGGTCTATATGATTGCTGCGATCAATTTGGGGTGAGTTTAATCGGTGGTGATACCACTCAGAGTCCTCATTTAACCCTGTCTGTCACTGCATTAGGCTGGGTGGATATTGGCCAGGCTGTGCCACGCTCAGGGGCGAAACCGGGTGATCTGGTCTGTGTCAGCGGCACCGTTGGAGATGCTGCTTTTGCACTACAGCATCTTGGTCATCCACTGCAAAAACGTCTGGATTATCCAACGCCACGTTGTCAGCTCGGTGCTGCCCTAAAAGGTCTGGCGCATAGCATGATTGATATCTCGGATGGTTTGGCACAAGATCTTGGACATATTCTCAAAGCTTCTCAAGTCGGTGCAAAGCTGCAACTCGAAAACTTACCGATCAGTCCTACCCTGCAGACATTAGACGATGCACAAAAATGGCAGTATGCACTGGCAGGTGGTGACGATTATGAATTATGTTTTACACTAAGCTCGCAAAATTACGAAAAATTATTGCAAAAACAACTTGATGTTTCGATTAGTATGATCGGCACAATTCAGCAGCAAGACGGCTTAACTTTTGAAAAAGATGGCACAGACCATTTATTTCAATTTAATGGGTATCAACATTTTGCATAAACCTGCGATCAATTTTAAAGCCATGTCATGGACCGACCGACTGATTGTATTTAGTGGGGTAGGATTTGGTTCCGGTCTCATCCCCAAAGCACCGGGTACTTTCGGTTCGGCCTTTGCACTTTTATTTATCCCTATCTGGCTGCATTTTGGTTTTCTAAACAGTGTTTTTGCCATTGCTATCATGTCCCTGATTGGCATATATATCTGCGGGCATACTGCTAGAGTCATGGGTGTACATGATGATGGCCGCATCGTCTGGGATGAATTTGCCGGACAATCCATCACATTTTTGCCCCTGATCTATTTAGGCCAGATGAACTGGTTATGGTTGCTCATCGGTTTTGCCCTGTTCAGGTTATTTGATATCTGGAAACCTTGGCCGATCAGGGTGATTGATCGTCAAGTGGCTGGTGGCTTCGGCATCATGCTGGATGACATTATTGCCGGCCTTTGGGCGGCTCTTTGTATTTTGCTTTATTTTTACTTCATCGTGGCATAAGCCATATTTAGGATTAGAACATGTCAACGACTGTTATTATTCTTGCTGCAGGTAAAGGAACGCGCATGCGCTCTAGCTTACCGAAAGTATTACAACCCCTTGCAGGACGTCCTTTACTGCGTCATGTCATTGAAACGGCAAAAAAATTAAACGCAGATAATATTATTACGATTTATGGTCACGGCGGTGATCGGGTTCAGACAGCATTTGCACAAGAGGATATTAAATGGGTCGAACAGGCTGAACAGCTGGGTACCGGTCATGCCGTACAAATGACCTTGCCTGTCCTGCCACAAGACGGCGTCTCGCTGATTCTTTCCGGCGATGTGCCGTGCATTAATCCTGTAACCTTACAAAAATTACTCGATGCCACTGCAGCAACCGGTATTGGTCTGGTGACGCTTACCCTGCCAGATGCCAATGGTTATGGTCGTATTGTGCGTGAACAGGGTCAGATCCAGGCCATTATTGAGCACAAGGATGCTTCCGAAGAGCAACGTCAGATTAAAGAAATTAATACCGGTATTTATGCGGTCAGCAATGCCAAACTGCATCAATGGCTGCCAAGTTTAAGTAATGACAATGCTCAAGGTGAATATTACCTGACGGATATCGTCGCGATGGCTTTGGCAGATGGTATGCAAGTTGCATCGGTAGAACCTGAGCAGGCTTTTGAAGTTGAAGGGGTAAATGACCGGGTGCAGCTGGCTGCTTTAGAACGTCAGTTCCAGGTTTATCAAGCAAAACAGCTGATGCAGCAAGGCGTACATCTGATTGATCCAAGCCGCTTTGACTTGCGTGGCAATTTGACTGTCGGTCAGGATGTCCGCATTGATATCAACGTGATTATCGAAGGTGATTGCGAGCTGGGCGACAACGTTGAAATTGGCGCTGGCTGTATTATCAAGAATACCAAGATTGCAGCTGGCACCAAGGTTCAGCCATATAGCATTTTTGACAATGCTATCGTCGGTGAAGATACCCAGATTGGCCCTTTTGCACGACTGCGTCCGGGTGCGAAGCTTGCTGCCGAGGTGCATATCGGTAACTTTGTAGAAGTGAAAAATACCACAATTGGCGTAGGCTCTAAAGCCAACCACTTCACCTATCTCGGGGATGCTGAAATCGGTGCCGGTTCTAATATTGGTGCAGGTACCATTACCTGCAATTATGATGGTGTGAATAAATTTAAAACCATCATTGGTGATCAGGCTTTCATTGGTTCGAACAGTTCATTGGTTGCACCTGTGAAAATTGGCAATGGTGCTACAGTGGGTGCAGGCTCGACGATTACTCGTGATGTGGAAGACAACAGTTTGGCGGTAGAACGTTCTAAGCAATTTGCCAAAGAAAACTATCCACGTCCGCAAAAAATCAAGAAATAAGGGGGAATAAATATGTGTGGTATCGTCGGTGGCATTGCAGAACGTAGTATTACCAATATTTTGATTGAAGGCTTAAAACGCCTGGAATACCGGGGTTATGATTCAGCAGGTTTGGCACTCATCAACAATAGCCAGGTCCTGCGTGAACGTCGTGTCGGCAAGGTCGCGAACCTTGAACAGGCCGTAAATGAATCACAGATCAGCGGCTCACTTGGCATTGCACATACACGCTGGGCAACCCATGGCAAACCGACTGAAGAAAATGCCCATCCGCATATTTCTGAAAATGTGGCAGTGGTTCATAACGGGATCATTGAGAACTATCAAGAACTCAAAGATGATCTTGAAGCTTTGGGTTATGTCTTTACTTCACAGACCGATACAGAAGTGGTTGCACATCTGATCAATGACGCCCTGAAATCCACCCCCAGCTTAATGGAAGCTGTGCGCCAGGTGGTACCACAACTCAAAGGTGCTTATGCCCTAGGTATCGTGCATACAGATCATCCGGATGAACTGATTACCGTACGTGAAGGTTCGCCACTCGTCATTGGTGTGGGGATTGGCGAGAACTTTATCAGTTCTGACCAGCTGGCGCTGCTCCCGATTACCAACCGTTTTATCTACCTGGAAGAAGGTGATATTGCCCGTTTGACCCGCACCACGATTGAAGTTTTTGTCGATGGTCAACTGGTCGATCGTCCGGTCAAGGAACTGGATGCTGCGGTCAGCAATGCCTCTAAAGGTGAATATAAGCACTACATGCTCAAAGAAATTTATGAGCAGCCTGAAGCGATCAAACAGACCATTTCCCAAGCCTTAAATGGTAATGACTTGCGCGAAGACTTCCTTGCCAGTGCAGAACAGGACTTCGCAAAAATCCAGCAAATCCAGATTATTGCCTGTGGTACCAGTTATCATGCCGGCATGATTGCCAAATACTGGTTTGAACAGCTGATTGATCTGCCGTGTCAGGTCGAGATTGCCAGCGAATTCCGTTATCGTACGCCAGTCATTGTGAATCACACACTCTATGTGTGTATTTCCCAATCCGGTGAGACTGCCGATACCTTGGCTGCATTACGTGATACACAGAAACGTGCGGCGGCCAAAGGGCTAGACATCACTACGATGACTATCTGTAATGTCGCTACATCATCGATGGTACGTGAGACCCAGCATAGTCTGTTGACATTGGCAGGCCCTGAAATTGGTGTGGCGTCTACCAAAGCCTTTACCACCCAGCTTGCTGCTTTAATGCTGTTGGTATTAAAAATTGGTTCGGTCAAAAATAGCATTTCTACAGAACAGATGACGAAGATCAGCACAGAACTCTGGCATTTGCCTAAAGTGATTCTGGACACTTTACGTCATGATAATGAAATTTTAGGTCTGTCTGAGCTGTTTGTTGAAAAGCAGCATTGCCTGTTCCTGGGCCGTGGTACGCACTTCCCGATCGCACTGGAAGGTGCACTCAAGCTGAAAGAAATTTCCTATATTCATGCTGAAGGCTATGCTGCAGGTGAGCTGAAACATGGTCCATTGGCACTGGTCGACAATGACATGCCGGTGGTGATTCTGGCACCGCAAGATGACATGCTGGATAAACTGAAATCCAATATGGAAGAAGTTCAGGCACGTGGTGGCGAACTGTTTGTCTTTGCCGATGAAAACAGCGGCATTAAAGCCAAAGAGCGTCAGCATGTGGTACATATTCCGGCAGTCAATGCAGTGCTGGCACCGATTGTATATAGCATCCCGGTGCAGTTACTGTCTTATCATGTGGCAGTGCTGCGTGGTACAGATGTCGATCAGCCACGTAATCTGGCAAAATCGGTTACGGTAGAATAATTAAAATTGAATCAGGGCTGGTGTGTTCGTATAATTAAGTTTGTATCAAATAATTAAGTTTAGATTTAATTATTTAAGTTTGTATATTAATGAAGTAAACGAACAAAACCCTACCCTGTAGACCTAGTGATTCTTCACCAAGTCTACAGGGTTTTTAATATAATTAAATTCAAATTAGAATCACCCCAGAAATATAAAATTATTACTAATATATTCAACAATATAAATATATAAAAATCCCACCCTAGATTCAAAAAGCATCCCTTTTTGACCTCACCTTGAAAACATTTCATTTTTATTTAAAGTATGCTTCCCCTTTCTGAGCAAGAATTCGTATTTTAAAGTGGAAGAATCTAATACAAACTTAATTTCACTTAAAACTCAGGATACCAAATTTTAATACAAACTTAATTTTAAAATTAAAATATAAAGAACAATTAATATCAACAACTTAAGAAAAAAAATAAAACAAACTTAATTAAATTCCCATAATTAGGCGCAATATTTGGTCATAAAGCAAAATAAGGGATAAGGAGCTATGTGCAAATTCTGAATAAGTCTACTAGCTATTCCTGTTACTAGCAGCCCACCTTATTTAAAATTAGGTATTTCATTCACTGGATATATTAATGTTAATGGATTTGATGTTAATGAGATAAAGCCAAAACGCTGATAAAACTCTATGGCTTTTTGATCTTTTGCATGTATTACAACAAAATTAACACCAATAATTTGAGCAACTTTTGAAACTTGTTTAAGAGCCTGAGCTAAAAGTACTTTTCCAATTCCTTGCCCTGCGCTGCTTGATCAACGGCAAAGCGACCCACAACCACACAAGGTAATGGATAACGAGGTAATCGTTTAGTGAAAATAGCATTAAATCCTATAGAGGTACTTGATAGACAATAAAATCCTCTCACCTACTGTGTATCATCATCAATAGCAACATAGGTTTTACTTGTTCCTGATTTCTGATGTTGGGATGTGTATTATTTTATGGATTTATTTAGATCATCTTGCCCACAATTAAATGATTTTTTCTGATGATGGTCTTGTAAAACCTCAATTTTCATCCAATAAACTCATTAATTTTTTCATCTCATCATTTGCAGGGCGTGGATTTTCAAGCAAATTCATTAACATATCACGATCAGCATTATTTACTTTTAACTCGTGATGATATTTAAGTAATTCTTTTGCTCGTTCAAATGAGGATTGGATCATAAAGGAACTCACACTAAGACCCAATAAATTCGCAGCTTGCTCAATTACATTCTTTGCATCTACAGTTGAACGAACATTGATTCGTTCTGTTGCTAAGTTAGCCATATTTCCCACCAACTTGTGCATCAATATGATGTACAAGTTATAGCAGATTAAGGCAGTACTTTAAGATTCAAATTTGCATATTTTGTTTTATTAAAATATTTGGAATAGAAAATAAGCATTTTACTATGAACCAGAATGAATGGTCGGGTTTGAGTCTGAATATGCAGTTGGTTTACATAAAAATATGCAACGATGTTTACTAAGATGTAATTTGAATACTTTTGCCTATCCTAAACGTTTTTTAAACTCAGCAATTGAGTGCTAAAATACCCGATAAATTATTAAGCTACTGAATTTAAAAAACAATTAAATAAAAATTATAAAATTTTGTTTGTATATAAATATATTTAAGTTTGTATATTTATGCCAAATACAAAATTATCTTCCTTGAGATATGATGAATTATCAACCAAAATTCATAGGTCTTCTGTATGACAAAAATTATAAAAAACTATGAGGAATTAGTAAAAGAAGGATATGGCCAAGGCCATGGACGAAATTATAAATCTTGCAAAACTGTTCATAACTTCAGTTCAATTGGTCGCTCTCATAGAGTACAAGGTCGTGTGAGTAAACGTCTTCACCACTTGTTTTCTGATCTAGAGTTATCCACCTTTTTGCTGCTTGACTGGAATCAGAACGTTACAGATATTCGTGAACATTATCCTTTGGATATCTATGATCTTAACTCCATCTGTTCTCGTTACCGGATGAAAAAGGTATCGGTTGATTATCTACCTTTTACCCTATCTTCAGATTTTTTAGTTGATTTTGGTAAGTTTTCTATAGCCCTCGACACTCTTTATAGTAAGGATTTGAATAAAGCACATATTATTGAGTCTTTAGAAATTAAACGTCGTTACTGGGAAGAAGAGCACAATACGCCATTCAAGCTGATCACTGAAAAAGACATTCCTGCTACGGTACTAGAGAACATTAAATGGCTGTATGTAGAAAAAAATGACCTTGAAATAACAAATCACATGATTGATCAAGCAGTTTATTTTATGGAAGAAATTAGCCAGTACCCTCAAAGCTCATTAATCCAATTTTGTAAGCATTCTGACCAAACTCAAAAAATGGGTATCGGAGCGACGCTCGCATCGTTTAGAAAATTATTTGCACTGCGAATACTTCAATTTAATCTAGAAATTTCGTACTTGGAGCTTAAACTCTCTGATATTCATGCAAGTAATTTGCTCCAGAATGAGAATACAGTCCATGCAACTAATTAATTCAGTTTACATCTTGAATTCAACACAATACCGAATACTCAAATTCTTACCGCAGTATACGGTATGGATTGCGATTGATAATAAAAATGCTTTTCCTGAACTCATTTTGTCTAAGGAACTTCAAACTCTCTCAGATGATCAAAGCCTGATACCAGCGCAAGATCCTTATGAATACTTAAAACGATTAAACTTGAGTGAAGATTCTATTCAACTCAAAAAAAGAGATGAAAACTTTTTAATTATTCAAGATTTAATTAATGATGAACAAGTTCTTATCAATACAAAAATCAGGACTGCAAAAATTAAAACTATACATCTAGAGAAAGAGGTATCAATTAATAAAATTCTACGACTCCTAAGACGCTACTGGCAGCGTGGTCAAACGATAAATGCTTTGGTACCGGACTATGAAAACTCAGGTGGAAAAGGCCAAAAAAGAGCTATAGGTGATAAAAAAATTGGCAGACCACGCATCTATGAATCGAATGAAGGTAAGAATATCACTGAACAGGTTGAATTATATTTTAAGAAAGCCATCGAAGAGTATTTAGTTCCTGTCAAAAAACAATCCATTAACGAAACTTATCTTCGGTTTAAAAATTTATTTTCTAAGCACTTTCATCAAGTGCAAGCCGCAGATATTCCAACCTATGCCCAATTCTATTATTTTTATAATAAGCGATATAGAAATAAGAACAATTCCAAGGAAATTCTGAAGAATCAGAAAACTCTGAAAGATCACAAACCTCTGACTTCAACAGCGACCAAGCAAGCAAATGGTCCTGGTGCACGTTATGAGATAGATTCAACAATCGCTGACATCTACCTTGTATCATCACGGGATCCATCACAGATTATTGGCCGACCTACCGTATATATTGTTATCGATGTATTCAGCCGGATGATTACTGGGCTTTATGTCGGCATGGAAAACAGTTCCTTTAATACAGCCATACAATGCCTCAGCGTTGCAATCCAAGATAAAGTGACATTCTGTCAGAGTTATGGCTTGCAAATACAACCAGAAGACTGGCCTATTTATGGTTTACCTGGTGCCATACTTGCAGACCGCGGTGAACTAATTGGCTATCAAATTGAACTTCTTGAAAAAAACTTTTCTGTTCGTATTGAAAATGCGCCACCGTATCGAAGCGATGCCAAAGGTATTGTGGAGAGGGCTTTTGGAATCATTCAGTCACGCTTTAAATCCTACGAGAATATTGGTGTTGTTTCTGGATTCAAGGAAAAAAAGAAAGGCGGACATGATTATCGACTAGAAGCTTGTCTAACTCTGGAAGAGTTCAGAAAAATCATCTTAAGCTGCGTCTTTTTACGCAATAATTTTGATATTTTGACGAAATATGATCGTAGTGCCGATATGCCGACTGACCTGCCTTCTATCCCCCTTAAGCTCTGGCAGTGGGGTCTACAGCACCGTACTGGGATGTTAAGACAAGTGGATAACAAATCACTATATGTTGGCTTGTTACCTAGGACCGACGCCTCCTTAAGTGACAAGGGACTTAAAGTCAAAGGCTTACTCTATCAATGTCTGGAAATGCATCAACAAGGCTGGTTTATTCGTAACACGACCAAATCCCGCCCGAAAAAGTTGCGGATTGGTTTTGACCCATACTCAGTAAATACCATTTATGTTTTCTTTGATGAAAATAAGTTGGAATACTGGGAAGCGCACTTAAGTGATGCCTCACGTCAATATCAGCATCTGACCTGGTGGGAAGCTGAACAAATTCAAAAAGCAATCAAAACTGTTGAAAAACAGCATTCACAACTAAAGTCCGTAGCCATCAGTGAATTGCAGGATTTTACTGACAAAATCATCCACACAGCACAGAGCCGGCAGGCTCAAGCAGGAGTTCACCAACTTTCTAAAGCACAACGTACTCGGGATATTCGTCAGAACAAACAAGAAGCAATTCAGGTGGAACGTGAGGAACATCTCCAAAATAGGTCTGTCAATTCTATCCGGACTATCCATCCCAACCAAGACAATCCTCCAACACCCCCATCTCACAGCAGCAATCTGGATTTGACCAGTCAACCAGACTTAATGAGACAATTATTTGAAGAGGACGATGAAGAATGAATAATAATGAACTCGCGGTCAACACATCGATAGAAGACATCTATGGGGATAATCCTCTCATTACTCAATTACCGCCCATTCTTGACACGAAGTCGGTTATTAAACATCTACGAGGGAAATTAAAATTTATTCCAGAGCAGCGTTTTTTGCCTCAACCAGAAAGAATTCATCTAATTGCTCAACTGCCTCATGATTTTTTCCAACCACTCACCAAACATCTATCCCTTGAACAAAAAATTTCTATCATGATCCGGCAAGGTTATGTGAGTAGAAACATCAATAATGGTGATCGACACAGGCATTTGCACGCGGCTTTTCAACAACTAGAACCTTCAAACGAAAGCTCTTACCGCTACGCTCCTCCAGAATCGACAGCCACTAGTATGTCTATTATAGGATGTTCTGGGAGTGGGAAAACGACCACGATGAACAAGATTTTGCGTTATTATCCGCAAGTGATTGAGCATAAAGAACTGGGGTTAAAGCAAATTGTTTATCTTAAAATTGATTGCCCGCATGACAGCTCTTTAAAAAACTTATGCTCAAACTTTTTTAGAGCAGTAGATTTAGCATTAGGAGATACTAACTTCGAGCATCGTTTTACCAGAAGCCGCTTAAATGTAAATGCCATGCTGCAGCAGATGAAAATCATCGCAAATAACTATTCAATTGGACTTTTAATCATTGATGAAATCCAGCATTTGAATACAAAAAAATCTGGTGGGGCCGAGATTATTCTTAATTTCTTTGTAACTTTGGTGAATGTCGCATCCATTCCGATCGTGATGATTGGGACACCCAAAGCCAATGAAATTTTGCAAGAAGACTTGAGATCAGCTAGACGCAGTGCAGGATTAGGCTCTTTAATCTGGGAACCTATGCGTAATGAAGCCCCTACCCCCGATCCTAGTACTCCCGATCAAATGATTATTTCTGAATGGCATGCTTTTACAAATAAGCTATGGCAGTATCAGTGGGTTCAACAACCAGCTGAACTGACCGATGAATTAAGAGCCACTTGGTATTATTATACGCAAGGTATTCCGGATCTAGTGGTTAAGTTGTTCTGTCTGGTACAAATTCATGCAATCACCATCGGTCTGGAAAAAATCACCTCAGAATTATTTAAAAAAGTCTACGAAGAACAATTGCAGCCAGTCCACGATATTCTAGATGCACTGCGTTCAGGCAATCCTGCACGTATTGCACGGTATTCTGACCTCACTATCCCTCAAGTTCAAATTGAGGAGTATGTTGAACAACACCGTTTTAAAGCCGCATTAAAAACAGAAAAACAGCATAAAGATCTGGGACCGCATTATTCTACTTTAATAGGTATGCTGACAGTATTAGGTCATCCCGCCGCTACAATAGAACCGCATGTCACTTCTGCATTAAAAAAATATCCAAACGAAAACTTACAGGTACTCCTCCAGCATATTCTGGAAGTATTAGACAGCCCTGTAGCAGAAGATAAGTTTAAACAGCATCAAACCACGACTCCGGCAAGGAAGCCACGGACATCTCGTAAAGTCATGAAGCCGGAGGAATGGAAAAGTACTGAAGCCAATGACTTACGAGTTTTTTTCAGTCAGGCACAAGAACAGGAAGTAGATGTTTATGAGTTATTAAAATCATCTCACTATTTGTTTGATCCTACCCGTCCCATTTTGCATTAAGCAGAAAAAATGGAGGGTAAGGTATCATGATTTCAAATTTTCCAGCACCATATCCAAATGAATTGATTTACAGTGTGATTGCTCGTTATGCTGTTCACAATGGGATTCTGAGTCCAAAATATCTCACTGAAGAATTATTCAATAATAGGAACTTGACACCAACTTACGATTTACCTTCTCATCTAGACAGGGTGGCCAGTTACTTACCAGATCACTATGATGCGCTTATTTTAATCAACCAACACACCCTGTTACCAATTTATCAACCATTTCAACCTGATACAGTAATGCGTTATGCTGTGCAGGCATTGCGAGGTGAGCAGTATCAATCCCTGCATACCAAATTAGGAAAAAATGCATCGCGGATCAAAGCTGTGAGTTTTTTCCGGTTCTGCCCTCATTGCTGGCAAGAACAGATGCAGCAATACGGTGAAGTTTATTGGAAACGCAGCTGGCAGATTACTGGATACGAATATTGTACAAGGCATCAGCAATCTCTTTCTGTGAGTTCTATGTCTTGTAATGGGATAGACCGAAAATTCTATTTTGCTCATTTGAATGCACTGAAAGACTCTTCACAGCTTGTGTTTAATCCTCAAGACGTAAATCATCATATCGAGCTTGCAGGACTGATCGAAGAGCTACTCGCTCATTCAACATCCATTAGTGTGCAAGATTTTTCTACTTTATCAGATACTTATTTCCTTCTCTTAAAAGATAGAGATTTACTATTAAATCGCAAAAATATCAATTACGAAAAAGTCCGTCAGCTTGTTGTCGATTATTGGGGCGAAAGTTTTCTTCAATATTATCAATTAGGTGATCTGAGCTCTGAGAACTGCTGGCTCAAGAATATCTGTAGAAAACATCGTAAAGCATTTTCTTATCTTGAGCATCTCATCGTATTAAAGGCACTTGTTCCCGAACAAAGTCCTATTTATACATACCAACAGTATTTGGATCTAGCGACAGTAGGTATAGAGGAACAAGCCATTCCTGTCACTGTAAAACACAAGACTTACCAAGTCCTGTCAGATGATCAACTGAAATGGATACAATTGATTCAGGATATGTCAGTCAAACTAGCTCGTAAACATGATGGTGCACTGTACGCACGTTTATATCGCAATCATAAAGATTGGCTGTTACAAATCAATCAAACCGCTATCATGACACCACTCTCTCTACCCAAACCACGTGTCGATTGGAGTATTCGGGATCGTCAGTTTATGAAACAATTGATTAAAATACGTGATGAATTATTAGAAGACTTAGACTCCCCACAATGGACCAAAAAGTTTTTAATTAAACAACTCGGGCATGTCAGCCTAATTGAAAAAAACTGGCATTTTCTGCCGTTGACCAAAGCATTTTTGGAGCGCTACGCTGAGTCGGTGGATTGTTATCAAATACGTCGTCTGACACGAACATATATTCGTCAACAAACTGAGAATAAATACTATCCACCGAGTGTTTTTTTACGTGTATCAGGATTAAGTGAGCAGCGATTAACGCCAGAAGCACGTCGATTTTTTAATAATATTTGGGAAGAAATAAAAAATGAGTGATTGTTCAACCGACTTTTTACCAAAAGAGATGATTTACTATACTGCGACAAAAATTAGTCGACGCGGTCAAACTCGGTTTGATATTGATACTCATTTGTTTAACCCTATTATTAACCGTCCTATTCAACTTAAATTACCGATTGAGAGTGTTCTTCTATACCGCTATAGAACCCAAATTGATGCCTCTCCTACAAAATTATTCACTCACACACTTGAACATGTAAATTTCACAACATTTAGAACTATTATTTTACCGGAGGGTGAGGATCAAAAAATACATGAAGGCCGGATATGTTTTGAATTTAATTACTACTCAACAGTTTTAAAGAAAAATATTACTATTCAAATACCTAAGCTTATCTTGGCCCGCGATTTATTTTTCTCTCATCCTTATTTAATTCGGGCGGCACTTTTTGCAGAAAATTATTCAACCGATGTTTTAGTGGATAGAAATGATGAAAAGGCTATTCATATTAATATAGCAAAAAACAAAAAAATTATGAACGCAGATGTCTCTGATCCTCATTTTTTGAAGAAGCTCGCTTTAATTTTATTACAGCCTGATTTAAATAAAGCCTTCCTTAGTATTTATCAGAAAACAATTATTGATCAAAAAGGCGCTAAAAGTTTTAATTTTGACATGGAAGTGCCTGATCTTAAAAATATTGATCTAACGGTAGATGGAATTTATGATAAAGAAACAGGTATTTACAGAATTGAGCGCATTACATCTTTCAAAAATCTTGATACAGCTATCAACCGCCCTATTCAATTTCATTTCACTTCAAAAAAAATCATACAACAGGTCAAAAATGCTCAAGGGCAAGGTTCAAACAAACCAAAACCAGCGAGTCAACCTAAAGAGAAATTGAATAAAAATGCTGAGGCAGATATCGATAAACTACTGGCCAAGCTGAGAAACCTACCTGGAGAAATTTATACAATTGAAGAATTAAAAATTTCTTTAGAGACACCTCCTGCTAAAACTGTAGTACGTAAAAGACGAAAGCAAATGGATAAAGATCAAAATCAAGAAGAAGGATTTGCTGGTGGAGAAGGAGATATAGAGGGTACAGTGCCTGGATTTACAACTGAATCAGAAATTCAACTAGAGCGAGTCACTTATAAAGACTTGATTAAACTACTGGAACAAATTGAGAAAAAAGGATATAAAATCAAAGAAATAAAGAACTCACCTTTTAAAAAATATAAACGTTTCAGAGGGCATAAGTTTGCAAACAATCAATTACGCTACTTTTATGTCTATAAAATTTTAAACATAGAAAATAATCATCAATTTTATTTGTGTGAAATTGATACTTCAGATGGTAAAAAAAATATCTCTACCTTATTACTCCCATATGAAGAAAAAACTCAACGATTAATTGAGACAGATTTAGAAATATTAAATAATTCAATACTGTTTCAATCACTCAGTTGGCCTAAAAAGTTTCTATCTGAAATGAGAGGTATTACTGCAATAACTACAATTAATCATCCTTCAAAAAAGGAAGAGGTAGAAGATGTAAATTATTACGCTGACTGGGCGGAACGGATCTTGGCAAAGGTAAAATCGATATAAATTTCACTAAGAGCTAACATATAAAATAGCATGCTGAAGTACTAAACTTTAAAAATTAGATGAATAAGTACTTTATACACTTAAACAGCTATTTTTAAAGAAGATATAAAAGTTAAACAGTAACTTGGCATATAGGAACTATTTTCCTCCTATAATGATACTTCCTCACTTCTCAGGAATTATTTAGAGAATTCAGATGACAGAACTCACTTGTTTTAAAGCCTATGATATTCGCGGCAAACTCGGCGCCGAGCTGAACGAAGAAATTGCCTATAGAATTGGTCGTGCCTATGGACAGATCTATCAACCAAAAACCGTGGTGATTGGCTGTGATATTCGACTCAGCAGTGAAAGCTTAAAACAGGCCACCATTCACGGTTTAAATGATGCGGGTGTCAATGTTCTGGATCTGGGCATGACCGGCACGGAAGAAGTCTATTTTGGCGCCTTCCATCTGGATGTGCAAGGTGGCATTGAAATCACGGCCAGCCATAATCCGATGGACTATAATGGCATGAAACTGGTACGTGAAAATGCCCGTCCAATCAGTGCCGATACTGGTCTTAAAGAGATTCAGGCTTTAGCAGAATCAGATGAATTTATTGACGTCAGCAATAAAGGCCGTACTGAGAAATATAATATTCTGCCTGAATTTGTAAATCATCTGATGAGCTATATTGATCCGGCAAAAATCCGTCCGATGAAACTGGTCATGAATGCCGGGAATGGAGCAGCAGGCCATGTGATTGATGCCATTGAGCAAAAGTTTCAACAACTCAATATTCCGGTCGAATTTATCAAAATTCATCATGAAGCTGACGGCAATTTCCCGAACGGGATTCCCAATCCGATTTTAACTGAAAACCGTGACAGCACCCGTGATGCTGTCATTCAGCATGGCGCAGATATGGGCATTGCCTGGGATGGTGACTTTGACCGCTGCTTCCTGTTCGATGAAAAAGGCCAGTTTATTGAAGGCTATTATATTGTCGGCCTTCTGGCTCAAGCCTTCTTGCTAAAACAATCGGGTGAGAAAATTGTACATGATCCGCGTTTGGTCTGGAATACCCTGGATATCGTGGAACAATACCAAGGGATTACGGTGCAGTCGAAGTCAGGTCACGCCTTTATTAAAGATGTGATGCGTGAGCATAATGCGGCCTATGGCGGTGAAATGAGTGCCCATCATTATTTCCGTGACTTTGCCTATTGCGATAGCGGCATGATTCCATGGTTACTGGCGATAGTAGTACTGTCTGAAACAGGAAAATCCTTATCTTCTCTGGTGGAGGAGATGATCGCCAAGTTCCCATGCAGTGGTGAAATCAACTTTAAAGTCGCCGATACCCAAGCAACCATCCAAAAACTTTTCGATCATTATGCCAATCAGCAGCCGGAGATCGATCAGACCGATGGGGTCAGCCTTAATTTTGGTGCATGGCGTTTTAATGTGCGTGCATCGAATACTGAACCGCTATTGCGTCTAAATATTGAAAGCCGTCGTGATCATAATCCACGACCAATGCAGGACTATGTCGATGAATTGACTCAGCTGATTCAGAGTTAATCTTCACGCATACAGTACAATAAAAATGGGAGCAATTTTGCTCCCATTTTTATTTAGCTTAAAAATTTTTTTTCAATAGTTCAAAGCTAATATTTTTTTTCATTTTCCGAGCAAATAACGTATTAGATTTCTGCATTCTATCGAAATCCATATCATCTAGTATTCTAGGATAATCAGGGCCAGTTTTCCAATCTATATATCTTAAAGCCATTTCTGGAGGTGTAAGTCCATAATCTAAATTTAAGTTTTCTTTAAATGGTGAATTATAGATAATAGTATGAAAGTAAACTTCATCTCCACAATACGATTTCTGAAACGCCACATCATAATTTGGATTTTTTTCTATATATTTTAATATATATTGGATTGCTTCTTTACTTAAGGTAAACCAAGAGGTTCCTTTATAAAGAATAGGCAGCTGATCTAGATTTTGCTTTAGAAAACCTAACTTGTGAAGATTGCTAATAATTTTACAAGCTATTTTTTTGATGAAAGATTTGTTTCTTTCGTAGAAAAAATCAGGATAAATATATTTAACTCTAGGTATTGGATCAACGTATTTATCGTGCCCTAAAAACTCTTTCCCAGATTCAAGCAGAAATTTTTCTATGGTATTGATATCTTTTAAAGGAATATCATCACCAGATAATAGAGAAAAATACTTATAATCAAATTCTTGTGCACAATTTAGTAATTTAAGAGTGGCATCAATTTGACTATACCCTCCCCACTGCACATCTACTCTATCTTCTATAAAGTGAATTTGTGCATGCTCTAGAATTTGACTTTTTATAGTATGAATATCTGTTTTTTTATCAACATGGATTATAATTATACTATGAGGACTTTTAATTAACTCATTGACTAAAAAGATCAATGGATTTGTTAATTGGTGACAAATAATTCCATATACAAAATTCATAGTTTATTTTCCATAGCCATTTGGATTCTGCTTCTGCCAGTTCCAGCTGTCAGCGAGCATATCCTCTAAACCATACTGAGGTTGCCAGCCCAACTCTTGGACTGCCCGTGCATTGTCTGCAAAACAAGTGGCCACATCACCTTCACGACGAGGGGCTAATTCAAATGCAATCGCAACACCATTCACTTGCTCAAAAGTATCTTTAACTTGCAGCACTGAAATTCCATTACCTGTACCAATATTCCAGGCACGGCAACCTTGCGCAGTTAAACGATTATTGAGGGCACATAAGTGTGCATTGGCTAAGTCAACTACGTGTATATAATCGCGCACACCAGTCCCATCCACCGTGTCATAATCATGACCGAAAATAGATAGCTTTTCACGACGACCGACTGCCACTTGAGTCACGAAAGGCATCAGGTTATTGGGAATACCTTGTGGATCTTCCCCAATCTGGCCACTTTTATGCGCGCCGACCGGATTAAAATAACGTAATAAGGCAATCGACCAACGTTCATCCGCCACAGATAACTTTTCTAAGAGCTGCTCAACAATCAGCTTGGTATAACCATAGTTATTGGTCGGCATTCCGGTAGGCATCTCTTCATTTAAAGGTGAAGGATTATTTTCGCCATAGACCGTTGCTGAGGAACTAAACACCAGTTTAAAAACCTGTGCGCGTTGCATGGCCTGAACCAGGCTGATTGAACCGGCAATATTATTGTCAAAATAAGCTAATGGTATTTGCTGGCTTTCTCCGACCGCTTTCAGACCGGCAAAATGAATCACGGCCTCAATCGAGTGTTGCTGAAATACCTGATCTAATAATTGAGCATCACGGATATCACCTTGTATAAATGTCAGGCTTTTTTGGGTCAACTGTTGCACCCGATTTAAAGACTCAGCAGCGCTATTGCACAGATTATCTAAAACCACCACCTCATGGCCGGCATTTAATAACTCAACACAAGTATGCGAACCAATATAGCCTGCCCCGCCCGTTACCAGAATTTTAGCCATGCTGCTTCCCTAATAAAATGTTAATTAAACCTTGAGTTGAAACATCCAGACCACCTAGCTCAGACTGTTCACCATTCAAAATAGGCAGCAACTGGTTGGCAATTTCCTTGCCTTTTTCCACGCCCCACTGGTCAAATGGGTTGATATTCCACAGCACCGATTGCACAAAAACTTTATGTTCATATAGAGCAATCAGCATACCCAGACTATAAGGATTCAGCTCTTGCATCAACAGCGTACTGCTCGGTTGGTTGCCTTCATACTGTTTATAGACTGGCAAACTCTCTAATTCTTTTTGGTCCAAAGCCTCATTACCAAAGGCCAATAAACGTGATTGCGCCAAGCAGTTAGACAGGGCTAAATGATGCTGTTCCACCAGCGCTTCGGCACTGTCTGCATAGGTATATTGCTGACTGTTATAGCGCTTGACCGGCGCAATAAAGTCACAACTCACTGACTGCGTACCTTGATGGAGGAGCTGATAAAAGGCATGTTGCGCATTCGGTCCCACTTCGCCCCAAATAATCGGACAGGTATCCAGCTGAACTTTTTCACCATCACGTTGAATCGACTTACCGTTGGATTCCATTTCCAGCTGCTGCAAGTAGGAAGCAAAATATTTTAGCCGCCCATCATAAGGCAGGATGGCATGGGTCTGAATATCCAGGAAATTGTTATTCCAGGCCCCCAATAGTCCCATCAAGACTGGAATATTCTGTTCAAAAGGCTGATACTGAAAATGCTGATCTACGGCATAAGCACCTGCTAGCAGCTGCTTAAAACCTTCAATTCCGATACTCAAGGCAATTGGCAATCCGATACAGGACCAAAGCGAATAACGTCCTCCGACCCAATCCCACAACAACAGCTGATTTTCTGGAGCAATCCCCCAAGTGGTCATTTTCTCCGGTTTGGTCGATACCCCGATAAAATGATGCTTGAGAATATAAGGATGCTGACCCAATGCTTTTTCCAGCCACAAACGTACGGTCTGGGCATTGGTCAGGGTATCAATCGTGCCAAATGATTTGGACGAAATGATAAACAGCGTGGTTTCCGGACGCAGCTGATGCAACAACTCGGACAGCTGACTGCCATCCATGGTCGAAACAAAATGTACGTTGAGTGGCTGGGCAGACTGATATTTAAAATCAGATAAAGCATGGGTGACCATTAGAGGGCCAAGATCTGAACCACCGACCCCAATATTGACCACATCCTGAATCACTTCACCGGTGGCGCCACGACGCTGCCCGGCATGGATTTGCTCGACCAAGGCATACATGCGCTCAAGTTGAGCATGCACATCAGCGGCCAGATCCGCATGCTGCTGATCCTGTGCTGGCAAGCGTAATGCCCAATGCATGGCAGCACGTTGCTCGGTATAATTAATATCCTGATTTGAAAATAAAGACCCAATCCAGGATCTTAGGTTTTGTGCATCTGCCCATTCAATCAGGTCCTCCATCACCGTGTTATCAATTCTGTGTTTACTATAATCGAAGACCAGCTGTTCAAACTGAATTGAATATTTGTTAAAACGCTGGGGGTCTGCGGCAAACAGTTCTCGTAGATGCACCGCATCAAGTTGTTCTTTGCTCGAGGCGAGTTTTTGACACACAGTTTCAGTATTTAGATCTGGTTTAAGCTGACTTAACATTAACGTCCCACCCCAATATAATTAAAACCACGCGCCTTGATATAGGCCGGATCATACAGATTACGCCCATCCAAAATCAGGGGATGCTGCATCAGTTTAATGAGGTGTGGATAATCTGGACTACCATACTGCTTCCAGGCAGTCATCAAACATAAGGCATCCGCACCTTCGACGGCCTGATATTGATCTTCACACAGGATTAGATCCTGCCGTATCCCATAGACTTTTTTAATATTGGCCAATGCTTGCGGATCATGCAGTTTGACCGTCACCCCTTGCGCCCATAATGCAGTGAGCATGGCATGCACTGGAGATTGCTGGATGCTCGGGGTATTTTCTTTAAAGGCTGCGCCCCAAATCGCCACCACTTTTCCCTGTAAATCGCCACGGAAATAATTCCATAGTTTGCGGAACAGTAATTCTTTTTGTTGTTCGTTAATCTCCCAGACCTGTTCCAGTAACTGGTTTTTCACCCCCGAATCTGCTACCGCATGCGTTAAGGTGCGGATATCATGCGAGAAGTTCTCTCCACCAAAACCGACTCCTGGAAACAAATAGGCGGAACCAATCCGGTTATCCGCAGCCATGCCCTGACGCACCTGTTCAATATCAATCCCAAGTTTTTCTGCCACACTGGCCAGATCATTCATATAACTGATCCGGGTGGCCAGCATGCCGGAAATACTGAGTTTGGTAAATTCGGCATCCAGTACCGGCATAAACAGATACTGCTGCGCACGCGGAAACAAGGGGCGTAACAGCTCTCTGGTTTTAGCCTGTGCATCTGCATGATCACAGCCCACGATCAGCTGCGTGGCCTGAACAAAACTACGCAGGGCATTACCTTCCTGAATAATATCGGGCAGATAAATCCAGTCATCATTCGGCAGCAGTTGCTGAAAACGTTGGGTACCATGCAAGCCAAAGGTCGAAGCATTAATCATCAGCTTGGGATGAGCAAAACAGGCATGCCGAATGGTATCCAGCATCTGAAATGCCTGCTGCTCTTCGGTGGCGTTAAAACTAAAGAAAAAAACATCCTGATTAAAATCCAGATGCTGAAAATCACAACAGTTTAAAAAACCGGATTTTTCCTGTTTTTGCAGCAATGACTGCAAGGATTCATCCTGAAAATAAGTCCGGGCTGGCTCATCTGCACTGAAGCTGTTACACCACACCACCTGATGACCACATTCAGACAAAAGGGCCGAAATGACCCCGGAAAATAAGGTTTTCCCCAGTACTGCGACTTTCATAGTATTCCTTTGTTATTATTTTTTATTATAAAGCGAGTTCTTGGATCAACGCTTTAAACTCGCGACCAAGCTTGGGATGATCAACCCCATAATGTAATACAGCTTTAAGATAGCCGAGCTTGTTGCCACAGTCAAAAGTTTGACCTTTCATACGATAAGCTTCCACTGCTTCAGTCTGCTGTAACATGGCAATCGCATCGGTGAGCTGAATTTCATTGCCTGCCCCGCGTGGTGTCTGTTCCAGAAGCTGCATGATTTTTGCCGGCAGGACATAACGTCCAACCACAGACAGATTCGATGGTGCAGTGCCGACTGCCGGTTTTTCAACAATCCCTTGCATGACAATGCTTTCGCCTTCGGCCGGAGATGCGGCCACATCGACAATCCCATACTGGTCCACCAGATGTTCAGGTACCGCTTCGACCATGATTTGTGCTGCTTGAGATACATCATAGCGTTGAATCATGCGAGACAAATCATTTTCCGGATCCTGATCCTTGACCAGCACATCTGGTAATAATACCGCAAAATCTTCATCGCCAATCACGGCTTTGGCACACAGTACCGCATGGCCCAAGCCCAAAGGCTGCGGTTGACGTATACTAATAATACTTACACCGCTAGGCAGAATTTCAGTAATTTCTTTAAGTAAATCGGTTTTGTTTTTTTGCTCAAGTGTGGTTTCAAGTTCAAAATTACGATCGAAGTAATTTTCAATCGATGCTTTTGAAGAATGTGTCACCAAAATAATTTGTTCAATCCCGGCGGCTACCGCTTCACGGACCACATATTCAATCGCCGGACGATCGACCACCGTGACCATTTCTTTGGGAATCGATTTGCTGGCCGGTAAAAAACGTGTACCGAGGCCGGCCACTGGAAGAATTGCTTTCTTAATCATATCTATAAATAACCTAGTTCACTTGAATGTCATTACCACGGACATAACCATCGACATAGTATTCCAGCTGCGCCAATGCCCATTCAATATCAGACTGGGTCGCTGAAAGCTCGTGGATCTGGTTAAAGACCTCCAGAATTTCTGCCAATGGATAATGCTTCTCGACTGATCTCAGAATACACTTATGCGAAGTGATTTCTGTATTTTCTTCATCAATCAGCAGTTCTTCATACAGCTTTTCACCCGGACGTAAGCCGGTATATTGAATTTCAATATCACCATTTGGATTTTTTTCTTCACGGACTTTGAGTCCACTGAGTGAAATCATTTGTCGTGCCAGATCCTGAATCCGTACCGGTTCGCCCATATCCAGCAAGAACACATCTCCGCCCGTACCGAGGGCACCAGCCTGAATCACCAGCTGCGAGGCTTCCGGAATGGTCATAAAGAAACGGGTCACTTCGGGATCGGTCACCGTGATTGGCCCACCCTTGGCAATCTGCTGTTTAAACAGCGGCACCACCGAACCCGAAGAACCGAGCACATTACCAAAACGCACAATACTGATCTGGGTCTGATCTTGCGCTTCTGCC
The DNA here is from genome assembly GCF_000369745.1 of Acinetobacter sp. CIP 64.7. Classification (GTDB taxonomy): domain Bacteria; phylum Pseudomonadota; class Gammaproteobacteria; order Pseudomonadales; family Moraxellaceae; genus Acinetobacter; species Acinetobacter fasciculus. The sequence goes on from NZ_KB850183.1 coordinate 39,484, forward strand.
ATGGCCTGACAATAAAGCTCTGCCATGCGTTTGGTCGCACCCATCACGTTGGTTGGACGTACCGCTTTATCGGTTGAAATCAGCACAAAGGTTTCGACACCTTTTTTCACCGCAGCATTGACACTAAATGCCGTTCCCACCGCGTTATTTTTCAGGCCTGCTAATGGGTTACACTCCACCAGAGGTACATGTTTATAAGCCGCTGCATGATAAACAGTTTGGATCTCATATTGTTCAATCACCCGCTCCAGCTTGCGTTCATCCAGTACTGAGCCCAGGATTGGAATAATGTCACATGATGCTGTAAGACGTAATTCTTTATCAATACTATATAAAGCAAATTCTGTCAGTTCATAAATGATAATTTTGGCCGGCTGGTTTTTAATAATCTGGCGACAAAGCTCAGAGCCAATTGAGCCACCTGCGCCTGTGACCATTACCACTTTATCTTGAATATTTTTGGCTAAAAGTTCTGCAACCGGAGGTACCGGATCGCGGCCCAGCAGGTCAATAATATCCACTTCCTGAATATCGGAAATTCGAATTTCACCATCGACCAGTTTAGTCAGGCCGGGAATCTCGGTAATTTTAAGATGCGCCGGTTCTAAAAATTTAACGATTTCACTTTTACGTATCCGCCCGACTGAGGGCAGTGCAATCAAAATTTCACTAATCTTTAATTTAGGGAAATATTTCAAAGCAATATCTGGTAAATAAACTTGAATCCCACCAATATTTTGGCCATTTAAAGACGGATTATCATCAATAAATATAATCGGCACATGCTCATTGGAGCGATTTAAGGTGGCTGCCACCTGCTGCCCTGCATTCCCAGCGCCGTAAATCGCGATCCGTTTTTTAGGCACTCCGGCCTGTAAATAAGAACGCACGATAAAACGGATAAAACCTCGGCTAAACCAGACCCAGGCAAACATCATAAAGCCAAACATCAACGGGATGGATGTCGGAATAAAGGCATGGGTGCTATAAGCCAATAAATACAGGCCAATCACGGATAAGATCGTTGCCAAACCCAGTTTAACAATAAAGAATTCATTGAAGGTACGAACAATAAAGCGATATACACCGCAGAGAAATAGAGCCAATACAGCAATAGCACTGACCCAAACCGTACCAAAAGGAATATTGGGTACAACTTCTGCGCCGAGGTCAAACTGGCGGATGGCATAACACAGCCAGATTAGAACAGGGAAAATACAAAAGTCTAAAATGACTAAAAATGCGAGTTTTGCTGAACGTGGAGATTCAACCAGAGGAATTACAAGAGATTTCATATATTTTTCAGCACGTCATATCTTAATTTAAAGAAGTTGTTATTAAGACTTATGTTCTATGATACTTCCCACTTCCAAGAAAGAAAATGTAGGGATAATATTATTACTTGCAACTTTCACCCCAATACTTAAATGTACAAATTGTTCAACCACCACATCATGGTCCAATAATGTACCCATATTTAAAATAGCACCATCTTGGATAATGGTATTTGTTCCAATAACACACCCAGCCATAATACTTACCCCCTGCCCTATTTTCGCACTAGGAGCAATGACGGTTTGTGGATGTATAATAGTCGTAATTGGTATAGATAAATCAAGCAGTAATTGTTGCCACTTTTGTCGTATTTGGTTATTTCCAACGGCAATGATGGCCTCAAAATCTTGTTGCTTGATTAAGGATAAGTTTTGAATATTTGAAACAATAGGATAACAACCTGCCCATTGCTGCTCAGGCCATCGATCATCAACAAAAGAAATACTCTCCCAATTACCTAAAAGTTTAGCAACTTCAGCAATTGTTTGGCCAAAACCGCCTGCTCCTAAAATAAGCAATTTTTTTTCAGGCATCAGGCTTTCCTGCTCTTAATTTAATAGCGATAAGTATTAAAGGTAGATAAGCAGTTAATACTGCAAGCTCAGGATATACCCATTGTTGCATTACAGCCATATACGCGATGGGGAATAACCAGAATAGATTAATTGCGGCTACAGTCAAAGTCACTGGCGTATGGCTGCCCCATTTACGCGATAAAATCTGATAGCTATGGCTTCGATGTGCATCATACATTTTATGACCATTCAACACGCGTTTAATCAGGGTATAGGTTGCATCAACGACAAACACACCTAGACAAATAATCCATGCACAAAACAATGCTAAGTTTTCTTTGAGGGCAATTAATGCCAAAATCCCCAATGTTAGCCCTAAAAACCCACTACAGGCATCGCCCATAAAAATTTTGGCTTTGGGAAAATTCCATAATAGGAAACCAAATACACAAGCTGCCAATAGCCATAGTATGTCTGAATTCAGTGATGTATTTAGCACATAGTACAAAATTGCCATACTGACCGTAGTCGTGATGGCTTCAACACTGGCAATACCATTAATGCCATCCATAAAATTATACAGATTGAGTAACCACACCAGAAATAACACGGCAATGATATTGGCTACAAAGCCGAGTTGCAGACCATTAAATATAGTGACTTCGGCAAAACCACCTAAACTGATCACCGCACCTATAGCCACTAAAAAATGGATGGCTAGACGCAACATGGAGTTGATATGCCCGTGATCATCTAAGAAACCAAGCAGTGCGATGACAAAACCTGCTGCCATAAGGGTTAAGCCTATATGGAGTGTCAGTTGTTGGCTATAGATCAATACAGCCAAAGCCAATAAATAACTACAGACTACCGCTACACCGCCGCCACGTGGCGTGGGTACACTGTGGGAGCTTCGCTCATTGGGATTGTCTATTATATTTTTCTTGAGGGCGTAAGCTCTCATGAAATACGTCATTGCAAACGCAAGTAAAAAGAAAATAAAGAGGGATAGCATGGACATATTTGCGACTAGGCTCAGCTTTTATGTGGCGGGTTAAACATTTTTTCTAGGCTTGCATCGACACTATACGGTGCTGTCCAACCTAAAAGTTGCGTATTTTTAGTGGTATCTACTACCAATTCTGAACATAGACGTGAGGCAACTGCTTTTTTTCCCACCAAACTTGCAAAAAAACTGATCAAGCTTTTAGGTATAGGTAGCATTAGCAATTGGTTATTTTGATATTTTGCCAATTTTTCAAATAGTTGTTTAACTGAAATATCATCTTGATCACTGGCTAGAAATACTTCACGGTTGGCATTTGGATGCGTCATACTAGTATGAATTAGGTCAGCCAAGTTATAGATACTCACCATACTACGTTTATTATCTAAGCAACCAATGGGTAAAGGGAGTTTTTTACTTGCCAAGTTCATCATACTTTTAAAGTTGGCTTTTACATTGGGTCCATAAATCAATACTGGGCGAATAATAACAACTTCGAGTCCGGTTTTTTTAGACAATTCAAGTAGTGCCTGTTCTGCTTCATATTTAGATAAGCCATAGGGATCATCAGTATTCACGGTATCGCTTGGTTTAAAAGGCTGAGCCGCGGTTTGTTCACCATTGACTTTAATACTGCTTAAGTAAATAAAACGCTTTACCCCAACCTTAACAGCCTTTTTCGCAAGATTTAATGTGCCTTGTACATTGGTTTGACGATATGCTTCGAGTGGTGACTCAGCTGTTTCATTCATGACATGTGCACGACCAGCACAGTGAATAATAATATCAACTTGGGAAAGGTCGACACTGTCCAAGTTATCATTTAAATCAAAGTTGGTATTACTTATCTTAGGGTGAGCAAATGTTTGGGCTGTACGAGTATGCGCTAAAGTTGAATAACCTTTTTCAGCCAAAAATTGCGACAAATATTGACCTAAGAAACCGTTACTGCCTGTAAGCAAGACCTTCATATTTTAAATTCCCAATATTTCTAATAAGCGCTGGTTCACTTTTTTTGCATCGAATTTTTCAATTGCAATTTTATGACTTTGATCACCCATCATATGAACCTGCTCTGGGTGCTCAATGAAATAAATCATTTTTTCTGCCAAAGCTTGTGGATTCCATTTGGGCACTAAAAAACCATTTACACCATCTATGACCGTATCTCGGCAACCAGGGACATCTGTTGTTATGACTGGACGCCCTATTGCCATCGCTTCTTGTGTACTTCTAGGGACGCCTTCGCGATATGATGGCAGTACAAACACATGAGACTGTTTAATCCACTCAGCAATATTCTCAACATGACCAAGATAATCAATTACGTTTTGGTCAATATATTGAGTCAATTCACCTTGTGTTAAAGCACCTAAATTTGCTTCATCAATTCCACCTAGTACAGTGAATGTTGTTTGAGGAAATTTCTCTTTTACAATCTGGGCAGCAGCAATAAAATCATGTATTCCTTTTTCTTTTAGAAGTCGGCCAATGAACAAAAATTGTATTGGTAAATCTTTTGTCACAGGTGAATATTTATACTGATTTAAATCTAGACCGATACCACCTAAAATATATGTTTCTTTGACTTCTATATCATTATTTATAAGCAGGTCAGTTTTATCGTCATGATTGAGTAGAATTAACTGATCTAACTTTGGTAGCGCAAGTTTATATAAAAAAACTTGAATAGCTTTAATGAGTTTAGTTTTTGAGCTTAAACCGTTCGGTTGATCTGTAAATGTATAGCCTAATCCTTCAAGCATACCTATAATTTTTGGAACTTTGGCAATTTTTGCAGCGAGCGTACCAAATATGACAGGTTTAGAAAAATATGAAAAAACTAAGTCTGGCTTTAATTGTTTGATTTGTTGTGCCAATTTATAAGTTGCGAGCATATCTGCTAAAGGGTTTAAACCACCTCGATTAAGCTGGTAAGAGATAGGAATCGCGCCTAACTTACTAATTTTATCTAGCTCTAATGCATCATTGTCCGTAGTAAATGCATAAACAGTAATATCTTTTGAGCTCAGACTCTTTATAAGTTCTGATCTAAAACCATAAAAACATGCAGCTGTAGTGCCAACCATTACAAATTTTTTCATTATTTCAACCTCGCTTGGTAGGCACTAAGTTATGATTCAAATCTATAGACAACCACTTAAGTCTTAAAATATAGAAAAAACATATATAAACAACTAAATAATTATATAGCCTCAAACGAACAGCCGTACCGAGATTATCATTTCCAATTAACCATACACTAGCATATAAAACAAAAAATATGATTAAAAAACGAATAAAACTATCTGCATAATTAACATTTTTTAATATATAGGTCATCATAAATAAAGCAGGTATTGTTTCAATTACAAACAATAAAACAGCAAAAGGATTAACTAAATATAATCCAAAAAGTTGACCTAAAGTACTTAAAACAAAGTTAGGAATGAACAACACAGGATTAGAGAAATCCAACCCTAAGTTACTCCCGCCTTGCATATCTTCTTCAAATATTTCACGGTAATCCGTAATACGTTCAAACAAACCAAGATAGTTTGCTACAAACAATGCAAAAAAATACAAAATAGCAAAGAAAAAAATACGTTTTTTTGTCAGATTAATTTTCCATAAAACTAAAGCCAGTAAAAATGCGTAACCTAAATAAGGGCGCAAAGCCAACAAAAACAACCCTATTAAAATTGCTAGTATATAAAAAAATGAAAAAACAAAAAAACTCGAACTGCTTAAAGACTTTCTTACAACCCAACAACCTACTAAAAAGGATAAAACCATGAATACATCACGATAAATATCGAATGTATAGAAAAAAAGTGTTGGATAGATAAGACACAGTAAAAAGCTGTATAAATAATATTTCTGATCTTTTTTAAAATTGAGTCCAGACAACTTAGCCACTAAAATGGGAATTATAAATAAGTTTAAAAATAAAAATAAATAAGAAATTCCATCACGAGAATAGAAACCAGAATCATTTAAAAACCTTAGAATGATAGGCCAAAAATTTACTGCTAAATCATCATAACCTAGTGCATAAGCATCATAATAATCTGAGTCATTTCCACCACCCAAACCAAGAGATATAAAGTTATTTTTTATTAAGAAATAAAAACAAAACTTTAAAAAAACCAAGAAAACAATACAGGAAAATAAAGCTTTATTTGATATTCTTTCAAATATTCTCATTCCGAATTTCTCTCAAAAAAACATCAAACTTAGAATCAGACAATATATTCTCCCATGCATATCTATGTATCAAAGTAGGGTATGCGATCACTGTTCTATTCATTTCAATAGTCTTTAGAAAATCACAATCATCCAACCAAACAGGCTGATAGTCAATTTCACTAAAAAACTCTTCAGACCATAAATAACGATTGGAAATAACCCTGAGCCCAGATGCTAAATACTCTAAAGTTTTTGTACTTGTCTGAATATTATATGGATAAATATTAGGAGTAAAATTTAAACCATATCTGGCGTTCCTATATATTTCTGGTAAATCTTTACGTTCTATCCGACCTAAAATAGTAATATTTTCATGCTTTAATAAAGAGCGTTCTAAATCACTAACCTGACCAACAACAACAACCTTATAATTTCCCGCAAGCCTTCTCAATACTTCTATAAGACCATTACGTCCAGCAATAGAGCCACAGTAAACAATATCATATAAAGGATTTTCATTTGGACGTTGAAATAAAGCCTCATCCACACCCATATCTCTATAAATATATGGCACATCATCAGTAAAATTTAAATCATGATGTACAAAGTTATTTAAAAAAATTCGCCCACTAGGCTGTTTGTTAACAAGTTTTTTCGAAAAGTTTTTAAAACGAGCGTGGGGAGGTGTAGATAAACTTTGATATTCATGAATCTCTATAGCTCGACCCTGCTTTTTTTTCCAAAAAGGTCGCATACCCATAAAGTAAATATTAAGGTCATTATTTGGATCTAGTTCATAGTCAAGTTGAACAGAATGACCATGCTTATTTAAGAATTTCTCATATGCATAAGCCTCAGGAGTGTATGCAAACTGCGAAAGAGGGATACCTACCTTCATATTATTTCCATATTTTTTTTAAGTAAAACAACTGAAAAGTTAATAAAAAAAGAGAGATTTTTTTTAAAAACCCAAAATTATCTGGCATATAGTTTATTAATTGCCCTTTAAGAATATATTTTTCAAATTTACTTAATTTATGTTTTTGAGCTAAATAATGATATGCCTCAATCACGTTCTCTTTACCTCTTATTGTTATTCTCTCATGAGGGTGACTTATATCTATTATTTGGGTTGGTATATTAAGATAGATGAACTTAACTTTTTCTTTTTTCATCAAATTAAACCAACACTCTAAATCTTGCCAAGCTTTTAAATTTACATCAAATCCCCCAGACCTCCTCAAATATTCAGTCTTTATAAAGATCTGATTACCAATAAAGTTTTGCTTTAAAAGCTTATTACTTTTTTTTACTCCTAACATTTTAGAAAAATTTAAAGTAGTTGGCTGGATAACAGTATCTTTATCAATTTTTATTTTTGATGCTGAAAAAAGGGCGCAATGAGGATTTTTCTTAATAGTATTTAAAAAAATCTCTACCCTATTTTTTTCAAAATAATCATCATCATCTAATCCAGTAATATATTTGCCATTTGCCTTATTAATGGCAATATTTCGACTTACACATGCACCACTATTTTTATCCTTTATAAAATATCGAATACGCGAATCTTGTTTTTTTATTTCTTCTAGATACGCATGTGTACCATCTTTAGAGCAGTCATCCACTATAATAATTTCTAAGTTTTGATAGGTTTGATGACGTACTGATTCTACCGCACGCTTTAATAACTCCACACGATTATAAGTTGGAATATAAACTGTCACTAAGGAATTAGACTTTTCCAAACTCATTATCAGTTTTCCCCAAATAAGTCACGTGTATAAACTTTCTCTTGCTGCTCTTTCAAATCGCTATGCATACGATTTGCTAAAATCACATCAGCACATTCAAGGAACTGGTTTAAGTCATTTTCTAAAGGATAATTTCCGAAATGGGTTGTTTTTAATGTAGGCTCATAAATTAAAATTTGAATATTATATTCTTCTAATTCATGAATTATGCCCTGAATTGCAGAATCACGAAAATTGTCAGAACCTGCTTTCATGGTTAAGCGATATATCCCTACCACATTCGGTCTTTTCTTTAAAATTTCTTTAACAATGAATTTTTTACGAGTCTGATTTGACTGAATAATTGCCTGAATCAGATTTTGTGGCACATCTTTATAATTTGCCAGTAATTGTTTAGTATCTTTTGGCAGACAATACCCACCATACCCAAATGACGGATTATTATAATGACGACCTATACGTGGGTCTAAACCTACGCCTTTCACAATATCTAAAGCATTTAGCCCATGCCTAGCACAATAGGTATCTAATTCATTAAAATACGCAACACGCATGGCTAGATAAGTATTTGAAAATAGTTTTACCGCTTCAGCCTCAGTAGATTCCATGCATAATGTAGATGCTGTTTGCTCAACAGTTGCATTCAAATAAAGTTGGGCGATTTTTTCAGCACGTTCAGACTTTTCACCCACAATAATTCGTGATGGATATAAATTATCGTAAAGTGCTTTACCCTCACGTAAAAACTCTGGTGCAAATACGATCTGTTCTGTTTTAAATTTTGATTTAACCTGTGCTGTATAGCCCACAGGTATAGTCGATTTGATAATAATGGGTGCAGAACTATTTAGCGGAAGGATTTCCGCAATTACACTTTCTATAGAAGTCGTATCGAAATAATTAGTTTCGGAATCATAGTTGGTAGGTGTAGCAATAATAATATAATCTGCTTGCTCATACGCCTGAACCTGATCAAGTGTAGCTTTCAGATTTAAATTATCTTCTTCAAATGCCCGCTCAATATAATCATCTGCAATAGGTGATATTTTTTGATTAATTAAAGCGACACGTTTTTCATCAATATCTAAACTTGTTACTTTATGCTGACGTGCAAATAGCACAGCATTAGACAAACCGACATAACCTGTTCCTACTACTGTAATATTTTTCATTGCATTACCCATAATTGTCCGATCTTTTCCCCAAAACTACCTGCGAAGCTTTTACTTCTTCCTGCGCCAGGGGTAAAGGTAATTTCCCCAAAGTAAATTGATTGTTGCGTAATATACCAATCTAATCGAACATAGTCATATTCATTACATAGGACTTCATTCAGCTTAACAATCTCTCGGATCCTCATTTGCTCATACGCGTTGAGTGTCAATTGAAAACCAAAGGGACTATGTAAAATAGAATCTAAATTATTGACATCAAAAAAAACCGTTTCATAACCTTTTTCTGATCGCTCTGCGACTACTTGTAGTAACTGCTTAAAATCACCATTATCCGTTGTAAAACGGTGAAATTTGTAGTCCCGCAATGCTTCCCCTTCTGAAGTGATCTTCTGCTCAACCACCAGTTTAGGCTGTATTAAACTATAATGCCATTCATCACACACTTGACTAAAATCAAGTTTCAACCATCTTTGTGCTTGCTCAATAATATAATCTTTTTCTCTGCTAGAAGGTACATCATCAATAATTTTCACCATACCAGCACCATGATTTGGCTTAATTACAATTTTCTCCCATTGATCCATACCATATAAGTCATCAGGATTTTCTGTACATAGAATTAATGGAATTAAATAGTCCTCGCCTATTTTCTCTTGAACATATGCGCGAACAGCATATTTATCTGCCAGTAAAGAGAATTGAGAATCTTTATCGTACAAAATACGATTTAAAACTTTCTCATTAAAATTTTGAGGGTTCTCAATATTTGGAAAGACTCCAAAAATCCTAAAATAAGTCAGAGCTAAACGATACTTTTTCGGTAATTTAGAAATTATTAACCTATACAGATTTTTTAACATTTTTCAAACCTATTAAACTAAGATGTAATTTCAAAATAACCTGATTTCTAAAAAAATAATTTGCTAATGTTAAAGATAAAAACTCTATCAGAACAAAACACATAACTGCTCCCCATATTCCATAATACTGAATAAATCCATAGGACAAAGGAACACTTAACATGCTAACACTTATCATTTTAATAGATAAATATTTATACCCATTTAATTTTATCATATACCGATAACTAATTGTTCCCAAAGCAGAAAACATAGTTGCTAAAACAATAAACGGTAGTAATTTTATAGAGTCAAAAAACTCAACCCCATATAAAGTATTAACCACCCATGATCCCAATAAAAATATACACAGCATTACAAATACCGTAATAATTATCACCAACCAGTGTATTTGTCTTAAATAATACAACTCTACAGACTTATTTTTTTCTGAATAGATTTTTGAGAAATAACTTGTAATTAGTGCCATATTGATAAAGCCCCAAGCCGAACCAAGAGTTAGAGCAACATTATAAACACCCAAAATAGAAAATGAGGTAAATTTAGCTAAAAATATATTTGAAATTTGAGTATATAAGACAATAGACAATGTAGATAAGACTAAACTCCCCCCTGTCAAAAACATATATTTATTGTACTTATTACTATTTCCTATAGTTTTTTTTCCTTTATAATTTTTAAAAAAATATAATCTTCTTAATATATATGGAATCATTGTCAAAACAATAATAGGAAAAATCATTGTATAAGCTTCAGCTTCAGTATAAACCAAAAAGAACCGTAAAATTAATGCTAAAATAAGACCTGTTATATTTGTTAAAGCATTTACAATTGAAATAAGCTGACTATTATTATGTATAGAAAAAATATCATTAATTATAAAGTAACTAGCGATACAATTACCCACCCCGAATACAAAGGTTAACCAATCACTACTAAACCATAAATATATAAGAGCACAACCTGATGTCAATATATATATATAACAACGCATTGCCTGTGTTGATATTGCTAAACGAATACCTGATTGAACATTTTTACTAAAATGTTTAAACAATATATTTTGAGCACCAAACCAGGATAAAGTCTGTACAAAAACAAAAATTGATGTGGAAAAAGCTAACTTACCAAAGCTCTCAGGTCCAATATATTTAGCCATATACGAATTGACAAAAATCAGTCCAAATATGCCTAAAAACTTTTCTAACATCATCCAAAGTGAATTAGAAAATATTTTTTTCTCAAAAAACATATTTATAACCGGCATCTAATTTTCTAATATTTAAGTTTAGACCATATGAATTATGGCTATACTTATTTAACACATACATCGTATTTACTCTTATATCTTTAAAGTAACATGTGTAAAAAAACCAAAAAGCTCCACAATAATTTATCAATCATTCAATTGACGGTAGCTAAGCCACTATGGGATTCTTTCCTGATCTTTAAAAATCCAAACACCTAACTTTAAATTAAAGCCAATCAAGCCAATCAAGCCAATCAAGCCAATCAAGCCAATCAAGCCAATCAAGCCAATCAAGCCAATCAAGC